>JAYVME010000494.1:0-15697 GCA_043759115.1 Betaproteobacteria bacterium
AACGCTGACAGACGGTACTGTGACATACGTCTCGAATTGGGAGATTACCCGCGCGGATCGAAGCAAATTGCCGGGCAATAATGATTATGACCGTGTCAAATGTTTCAATGTTATTTACTAACTCACGGTCAAGCCGTTGAAGGCGACGAGACGGGAAAACCCACCTAAAGATTTTTTAGCAGGCGTTCTGTGACCTCAGTGGCAAATGCTGGAGATATGAAATGAAAAACCAAACCGTAAACGTAGAGGAACGCCTCGCCGCGCTCGGCATCGCCCTGCCATCGGCGCCGGCGCCGGCGGCGAACTATTTGCCGTGGACGATCACCGGCAACCAGTTGTGGATCGCCGGCCAGGCGCCAATCAGCAACGGCAAATATGAATACGTCGGCCGCGTCGGCGATGCGGTGTTCGAGATTCGCGCCTGACAACACGATAAGGAATTCACCATGTTTATCACTCTGCGCCGCGGCATCATTGCGGCCGTCGTCATGTTCCCAGGTCTTGTTGCTCCGCATGCCCTCGGCGCCGACTATCCGGCGAAGGCGATCCGTTTCATTGTCCCGTTTCCCCCGGGCGGCGGCACCGACATCGGCACGCGCATCATCGCCGCGAAATTGTCCGAGCGGTTTGGCCAGCAGGTCATCGTCGACAATCGCGGCGGCGCCGCGGGCATCATCGGCACCGAAGTCGCGGCGAAATCCGCGCCCGACGGCTACACGATCATGATGGGCAATATCGGCACGCACGCCATCAACATCAGTCTCTACGCCAAGCTCCCGTACGACCCGGTGCGCGATTTCGTTCCCGTCACGCAAGCGGCGGGACTGCCGCTGTTCGTGCTGACGCACCCGTCGCTGCCGGTGAAGAACGTGAAAGAACTGATCGCGCTCGCCAAGTCGCAGCCGGGCAAGCTCAACTATTCTTCGTCGGGCGCGGGCGGCTCAATGCACGTCGCCGCCGAATTGTTCCAGAGCATGGCGCACGTCAAGCTCACGCATGTCCCGTATAAAGGCGGCGGCCCGGCGATTGTCGATTTGCTCGCGGGGCAAGTGCCGCTCTCGTTCGCCACCGTGCTCGAGACTTCGCAGCACGTCAAAGCCGGCCGCCTGCGCGCACTCGCCGTGACCTCGGCGAAACGCTCGATCGCGTCGCCGGACATACCCACCGTCGCCGAAGCAGCGCTGCCGAGTTACGAGTCGATTTCGTGGCTGGGCGTGTTCGCGCCCGCGGGCACGCCGCGCGAAGTGGTTGCGTTACTCAATACGGAAATCGTGAAGATCTTGCAGCAGCCGGACGTCAAGCAGCGCCTGCTCGAACAGGGCGGCGAACCGATCGGCAACACTCAGGAGCAATTCGCGGCGGTCCTCAAATCCGACATCGCCAAATACGCGAAGATCATGCGGGAATCGGGTACCAAGGTTGAATAGGTGGGCGTCCGTTTTAGGCAGTTACTTGACCGCAATGCCGGTTTGGCCCGCTTAATAAAATTGACGCCACCCTGAATAATTGCTATTTCTGTCATCATCAAAAGCCAGTTCCGCGTTATTTACTTACGAACACGCTCTGTAGTTAGGGGGATCACATGACGACGGCAATCGCGAAACGACGGAAAGGCACAACAATCCTTACAAAAAAGGGCGGTCGCCCTGTTAAGAAGTATCAGGTTGCAAGCAATGCAACCGTCCTCGTTGCCGGACAGCGCACACCATCACCAATCTACCTTGAGCAACAGCCCGAGTTATTTGACAGCGTAGTCGTTATTCGGCGGAACCGGGGTAGACGTCGCATTGTTTTTGGTTGGTACGGCGGAAAGTTTAGTCACCTTGAGTGGCTTCTGCCTCTGTTGCCCAACGCGCATCACTATTGCGAGCCGTATTCGGGGTCAGCAGCAGTTCTGTTGAATCGGGAACCCTCACCCGTCGAGACTTACAACGACATTGATGGCGATGTTGTGAATTTTTTCCGCGTCCTAAGGGATCGCCATGATGAGCTTATTCGGTCTATCGCCCTGACGCCTTTTTCCCGTGAGGAATTCCATTTGGCGGTGAATGGCACTACTCAAGGTGTGAGCGATATTGAGCGAGCGCGGCGCTTTTATATACGCGCGAGACAGGCCCGAACCGGGCTTGCGCAAACAGCAACGTTAGGGCGTTGGGCCAACTGCAAGAACACCAGCAGAGCCGGCATGTCTGGGGTAGTTTCTCGCTGGCTGGGCGGTGTTGAGGCCCTTCATGAGATTGCGCATCGACTACTCAGGGTCCAGATCGAAAATCGCCCCGCGATTGATGTTATTCGATTGTACGACGAAAGCAAAACCCTCTTTTACTGCGACCCGCCGTACATGCATGAAACGCGCGGTGATACCAAAGCATACAGCTTCGAGATGACTAACGAACAACACTGGGAACTCGCGGAAACTTTGCAGCAATGCAACGGGATGGCCGCGATATCTGGCTATCGCTGCGACGCGATGGACACGTGGTACAAAGACTGGAAGCGATTCGACGCCCCTGTAAAGTCGATACATTCCACAAAACAAATGCGCCAAGAATGCCTATGGATGAACTATTGATCCATGGCCAGTATTGATTACGCCGTAGCCACAAGATTGCTCACGACCTTGTTTGCTAAGGCCGAGAAAACGTTCCGCGACAAGCAATCTCCGACAGTATTAGCCACAGTCCAACGCGCTGGCGACGCGTTGTTTTCTTCTTCTACGCAGTCATATCGTGAAGTTCTGCTGGGTTGCTGCCTCGCCCGAATTCTTGACGCGTCGATTGACATCCGGCACCCATATGTCAATCAAAGCGACGATGCTTTCAATGGCCGAACGTTAGATGAAAAAGTTGTCAATCCATTCCTGCAGGACCGCTTGATCCCCTGCTCCAAAGGGCCGTATCTGGCAAGCTTTCGACGCAACGTGCAGTTTGTACCTGAGACAGCTAAGGGCCTACGTGACAAAGACGGTTATAAAGCCCTTCTCGTCTTTCTCGATGCACTGAAACAATCGAGCACCGCGGAAGCAAAAACTCTCACAATTTATTTGTTGTTCCGGTTCATCGAGCTGCGTAACGCTTCACGCGTGCCGCTGTCTCATATCAGCCGCCTGAGCCTTGAGCAATACGACGAATTGCTGACCGAAATGTTGCAAGTACAAAGCGGCGGCTTGATACCCGTTTTGCTCGTAGTCGCTATGCTACGAACCATCAAATCTTGCTTCGACCTAAAATGGGAAATTGGATTTCAGGGTATCAACGTGTCAGATAAGTCGTCTGGTGCTGGTGGCGATATCACTGTGACATTGGGTGGAGAAACGGTCTTAGCCATTGAGGTAACAGAACGCCCGATAGACAAAGCACGTGTTGTTTCAACTTTCAATACTAAGGTCATGCGTGCGGGGATTCAGGATTATTTGTTCGTCTACTCGGACGCAACGCCGGCCGAGGATGCGCGCAAAGTAGCCCGCACGTACTTCTCGCAAGGACATGAGATTAACTTCGTCCAGGTAAAGGAGTGGATCTTGAACAACCTTGTTACTCTCGGTGGCAAGTGCCGGAGCGCGTTCACCAAAGAGCTGCTCGCATTGCTCGACGTTCGCGAAGTACCAGCATCGGTGAAGGTCGCCTGGAATGACCTCGTTAAAAAGGTGGTGGCAGCGTAGTGGAGGCTACCATTTATCTTGCAGATAAAAAGAGAGTATTTTCTGTGCCCTTTGTGATCTCTATGGCTAAGCCTTACATCCGGAACACGCCGAACGTCGTTTTTTCGATTGGCGCGTTAAGCGCGGCGGACAGTCCGAGTGTGAGCACGTTGCGCGTTGCCAGCGGATCGATCACACCGTCGTCCCATAGCCGCGCGCTGGCGTAGTAGGCGCTGCCTTGTCTGGCGTACTGTTCGAGTATCGGCGCCTTGAATGCGAGATCTTCATCGGCGCTCCACGTCTTGCCGCTTTTTTCGAGCGCATCGCGCTTGACCTGCGCGAGCACGCCGGCCGCCTGTTCGCCGCCCATCACCGAGATGCGCGCGTTGGGCCACATCCACACGAAGCGCGGATCGAATGCGCGGCCGCACATCCCGTAGTTGCCGGCACCGAAGCTGCCGCCGATGATGACGGTAAATTTCGGCACGCGGCTGCAGGCGACCGCCGTCACCATTTTCGCGCCGTCCTTGGCAATGCCGCCGGCTTCAACCTTTTTTCCGACCATGAAGCCGTTGATGTTCTGCAGAAACACGAGCGGGATGCCGCGCTGGCTGCACAGCTCGATGAAATGCGTGCCTTTCAACGCTGACTCCGAGAACAGGATCCCATTATTGGCGACGATGCCGACCGGGTGTCCCGCAATGTGCGCGAAGGCCGTGACGAGCGTTGCGCCGTAGCGCGCCTTGAATTCGTCGAATTCGGAGCCGTCGACGATGCGCGCGATTATTTCGCGCACGTCGAATTGCTGGCGCGTGTTGACCGGGATCACGCCGTACATCTCCGCCGGGTCGAGCACCGGTTCGCGCGACTCGCGCATATCAAGCGGCGCCGCCTTGACGAGATTCAGATGACCGACCGCGCGTCGCGCGATTTCAAGCGCATGCGCGTCGTTGTCGGCGAGGTGGTCGGCCACCCCCGAGGTTTTGGTATGCACGTCGCCGCCGCCCAACTCTTCGGCGGTGACGATTTCGCCGGTCGCGGCCTTGACGAGCGGCGGGCCGGCGAGAAATATCGTACCCTGGTTCTTGACGATGATGGTTTCGTCCGACATCGCGGGCACGTAGGCGCCGCCCGCGGTGCACGAGCCCATCACCACCGCGACCTGCGCGATGCCCAGCGCCGACATATTGGCCTGGTTGTAGAAAATACGTCCGAAGTGGTCGCGGTCCGGAAACACTTCGTCCTGGCTCGGCAGATGCGCGCCGCCGGAATCGACCAAGTAGATGCACGGCAGGCGGTTGGTCTGCGCGATTTCCTGCGCGCGCAGATGCTTTTTAACGGTCAGCGGAAAGTAGGTGCCGCCCTTGACCGTGGCATCGTTTGCAATCACCACGCATTCGCGTCCCATCACGCGGCCGATGCCGGTGACGATGCCGGCGGCGGGCACTGCATTGTCGTACATATCCAAAGCGGCGAGCGGCGACAGCTCAAGCCACGGCGAGTCGCGATCGAGCAAGGCCTTGATGCGGTCACGCACCAGAAGCTTGCCGCGCGCGGTGTGGCGCTCGCGCGAAGCGGCATCGCCGCCGGCGCCGACCAACGCCAGCTTCCGGTTGAGTTCGTCGACGTAATCGCGCATCTGCGCCTCCGCCGCCTGGAATTCCGCGCCGTGGGTCTTGAGCCTTGATTGAAATGCAGGCATAGCGCTTTACTTGCCCTCGATATGCTTGATCTCGACCCGCATGTTCCGGGACTTGTCGCGCACGCCGCGCGCGCGCGCCGGCTTCACTGCTCTTAGCGTGGTGATCATCTCGAGGACGACATTGCGCTGCGAGCGCACCTCTTCAAAGATTTGCTCGAAGGCTTTTCCGGCATGCCGCGCCGCATCGACTGTCAGCACGATGTTCTCGGTTTCCCAATCGCCGCGATAGCCATAGTCCGCGTACCAATAACCGCGCTGGGAAAAATACGAAAACGAATAGAGAAAAAGCCGCCGCACGTGAGTCGGGTCTTCGTCGGCGTCGTCGCTGGAGCCGTAGGGCGCCTTGATGGTCGCGATGGCGCCCGGCTTCGCGATACGGTGCAATTCCTGCATGAGGCCCAGCGCGTCGCGCAGGTGCTCGAGCACATGGCTGCAGAGAAATTCGTCGATCGAGTCGTCTGGAAAAGGCAGCGGTTTGCGCCGGCAATCATCGAGATCCGCGATCACATCGACGCCCGGCAGCTTCTGCGCATCGAGGTTGATCCAGCCTTCGCGGATATCCGTTCCGCAGCCCAGATGCAGGCGCCGTACGCTATTGTGATCCAACGACAGCGCACCGGCGCCGCGCCGGAAATAGTTTCTTAGCAGGGCGGCAAACACATTGCCCCCGGTAATTGGTATCGCATGGCCTTATTTCGCACGCTGCGTGAGCGGCCGCCCCCGCCGAGGAGCGTCGTGTTGGCGGCGTTGACAATCGCATCGATTTTAAGCGTCACGATGTCGACCTGCCGGGCTTCGAGCTTGTCGCGCATGCGGGCAAAATCAGAACGGCCCGTTGGCGAGCCAGCGCTCGATCTGGTCGAAGCGGTCGATGCCCCAGAACGGCTCGCCGTCGATTACGATATACGGGGAGCCGAAGACACCCAGCTTGATCGCCGCGTCGACTTCGTTCTTGAGCCGATCCTTGACTGCGGCATCGTTGAGCGCGGCCAGCACTTCGTCGCGCTTAAAGCCGAGCGTTGCCGCGACGTCAGCGGTGATTTCCGGACTGGAAATATCGCGGTCCTGCACGAAGTACGCCTGATAGAGCGTCTGCGCTAATTTCTTCGCGAGCGCCGGATCGCGTTCGTTGGCCCAATAAAACGCGCGCGCCGGTGCCTGGCTCGCGATCGGAAATTTCGACGGCTGCGTGTACGGCACACCGTGAAACCGCGCCGAACGCAGAATGTCGCCCAACGCGTAAACACCCTTCAACGGCAGCGTCGGCAGCGGCTGCGCGCCGGTCACCTTGAACACCGCGCCGAGCAGAATCGGCTTCCAGTTCACGTCACGGCCGTGCTTCGCCGCGAGGCCGTCTATTTTCATCGCCGCGAAATAACCGTACGGCGACGAGTAATCGAAGTAGAAATCGATGGGATTTGCCATTTCACTCTCTGTATATGAAAAGTATTATTTGAACCGCCAAGATTCTTTTTAATACCCCTCAAGGGGGTATTAAAAAGAATCTTGGCGGTTAACCTATTCTAAATCCGTTCGATCGCCATGGCAGTCGCTTCGCCGCCGCCGATGCAGAGCGATGCGACGCCGCGCTGCAAGCCGTATTTTTCCAACGCGGCCAGCAGGGTTACCAGGATGCGCGCGCCGGAAGCACCTATCGGGTGGCCGAGCGCGCAGGCGCCGCCGTGCACGTTGACCTTGGCGTGCGGCAGGTCCAAGTCGCGCATGGCCGCCATCGTCACCACGGCAAATGCCTCGTTGATTTCGTAGAGATCGACGTCGTTCTTGTTCCAGCCGGTTTTGTCGAACAGCTTTTTCATCGCGCCAACCGGCGCCGTCGTGAACCAGTTCGGCTCGTGTGCGTGGGTCGCGTGGGCGACGATTTTCGCCAGCGGTTTCAGGCCGCGCTTTTGCGCGTCCGACAGCCGCATCAGTACCAGCGCAGCACCACCGTCCGAAATCGAACTGGAATTGGCGGCCGTCACCGTGCCGTCCTTGCGGAATGCGGGCTTCAGTTGCGGAATTTTGTCGAGGTTGGCTTTGAGCGGTTGCTCGTCCCGGGCGACGGTGGTGTCGCTTTTGCCGGCCGTGATTTTGACCGGCGTGATTTCGGCCGTGAACCAGCCGTGGTTGATCGCGTCCTGCGCGCGCTTCAACGACGCAATCGCAAAGCCGTCCTGCGCTTCGCGCGAGAACTGGTACTTGGCGGCGGTGTCTTCGGCAAACGTGCCCATCAATCGGCCGCGGTCATAGGCATCCTCGAGCCCGTCGAGAAACATATGATCTTTGATTTCGCCGTGGCCGAGTCGCAGGCCGCCGCGCGCCTTGGGCAGCAGATACGGCGCGTTGGTCATCGACTCCATGCCGCCGGCGACCATTACGGTATTCGTGCCGGCGAGCAGCAAATCATGTGCAAACATCGCCGCCTTCATACCCGAACCGCACATTTTGTTGACGGTTGTGCAGCCGACGCCGAGCGGCAGTCCGGCGCCGATCGCGGCCTGGCGCGCCGGTGCCTGGCCCTGACCCGCCGACAGCACATTGCCCATGATGACTTCCTGCACGTCTTCGGGTTTGAGGCCCGCGCGCTCAACCGCGGCTTTGATTGCCGCCGCGCCGAGCTCGGGTGCGGTGACATTCTTGAAATCGCCCTGAAACGCGCCCATCGGCGTTCTGGCCGCGCCGACTATCACTACCGGATCGTTTTCCATCTTCATCTCCAATCAAAAATCTAAAGCTTTGCGTCCTTCGCGGCGAGGCTTTTATTTGGTTTCGTCGAACAGTTCGCGTCCTATCAACATGCGGCGGATTTCGGAAGTGCCGGCGCCGATTTCGTAGAGCTTGGCGTCGCGCAGCAGCCGCCCGGTCGGATAATCGTTGGTATAACCGACGCCGCCCAGGCATTGAATGGCTTCGAGCGCCATCCAGGTCGCTTTCTCCGCGGTGTAGAGAATCACGCCCGCTGCGTCCTTGCGCGTGATCTTCCCGTCGTCGCACGCGCGGCCGACCGCATACGCATACGATTTGCACGCGGTCATCGTGGTGTACATGTCGGCGAGCTTGCCTTGCATCAACTGGAACTCGCCGATAGGCTGGCCGAACTGTTTGCGCTCGTGCATATACGGCAGCACCACGTCCATGCACGCCTGCATGATGCCAAGCGGCCCCGCGGCGAGCACGGCGCGCTCATAGTCGAGGCCGCTCATCAGCACGTTCACACCCTTGCCGATTTCGCCCAGCACGTTGTCGGCCGGCACTTCGCAGTCCTGGAATACGAGTTCGCAGGTGTTCGAGCCGCGCATGCCGAGCTTGTCGAGTTTTTGCGCGGTCGAAAAGCCCTTGAAATTCTTTTCGATTATGAATGCGGTGATGCCGCGCGCGCCGGCACTGATGTCGGTCTTGGCGTAAACAACGAGCGTATGGGCGTCCGGCCCGTTGGTGATCCACATCTTGGTGCCGTTCAGGATAAAGCGGTCGCCGTGCCGGTCAGCGCGCAGTTTCATGTTCACGACATCGGATCCCGCGCCCGGTTCGCTCATGGCAAGCGCGCCGATGTGCTCGCCGGAGACGAGCTGCGGCAGATAGCGCTGCTTCTGTTGCGCGCTGCCGTTGCGCCGGAGCTGGTTCACGCATAGATTCGAATGTGCGCCGTACGACAGTCCGACCGAGGCGGATGCGCGGCTGATTTCCTCCATCGCTACCATGTGCGCGAGATAACCCATGTCGGTGCCGCCGTACTCTTCCTCGACGGTAATGCCCAGCACGCCCAAGCTGCCGAGGCGGCGCCACAGTTCGTTCGGGAATTCATTGTCGCGATCGATGGCGGCGGCGCGCGGCGCGATCTCCCGGGCGGCAAAGCCGGCCACGGTTTCGCGCAGGATGGCGATGGTTTCGCCGAGTCCGAAGTCGAGGCAGGGGCTGTTCATCCGCTAGTAATCGGCTTTGCCGTGCATGGTCATCAGCGTCTGCAACAGCGACGCGCAGTGGGTTTCCTTGCCGGCTTTCACGGCGAACACGTCGGCACGCGCGACCACCAGCGAACGGCCGGCGCGTATCACTTCGCCGCGCGCGATAAAGAGTTCGCCGTCTCCCGGCGCCATGATGTTCATCTTGTATTCTACGGTGAGCACACTCGCATCGTGCGGCATCAGGGTATAGGCGGCATAGCCTCCCGCCGAGTCGCCGATGGTGCCGATGATGCCGCCGTGAATGTACCCGTGTTGCTGGGTTAATGCCGGCTTGTGCGGCAGCGTGATTTCACATTGTCCCGGGGCAAGGCGGGTGAGGCTCGCGCCCAGCCATGCCATGACCTGCTGGCGTTCGAAGCTGGCGTGCACGCGCGCGGCGTAGTTTGGGTCGCGAGGAGTGAAATTGGGCATTTTAGAGTAATTAATTATTACATTTACGTTAACGTAAGCTTAGAATGCATGGCAGCAATCGTAGGCTATCATGGGGCCATTATTGAGGTCATGCGGCTGCCGGCTGCGTGCCGGAATTTTCACTTTTGGCGAGCAGCTTGTGGCATTGGCTCTCGAAGAAGGTGATTTCATTGAGCATGACTTCGATATCCTCGCGTTGTTGTTTGAGCAGCGTGCGGCGCTTTTCGAGCTTGGCCAGGAATTGTTCCAGCTGGCGCTTCTCGTCCCGCGCCAAGTCGTAGAGGTCGAAGAGTTCGCGAATCTCGGCGAGGCTGAAACCCAGTCGCTTGCCGCGCAGCGCAAGCTTGAGACGCACCCGGTCGCGGTTGCTGAAGAGGCGATTCAGGCCTTCGCGGCGCGGCGACAACAGACCTTCGTCTTCGTAGTGCCGTATAGTGCGGGTCGTGATCCCGAACTCTTTGGCGAAGTCGGTAATGGTATAAGTGTTCGTCATTGTGCTTTGCAATATATCTATGTAAAATCAGCACTGCCTCAATATAATTATATTACCTTTACGTTAACGTAAAGCAACTAGCCGCCAAAGTCAAGTCACTCATGCGTGCTGGCTGGACGATCGCCAACTGCGGCGTCGGCAACGATGGCATTTACCGCTATGCGCGTGTTTGACGCGCATCGCCTCAAAGGAGACAGGGCATGACCGAAGAGCAGGCTAAACCGGCACCGGACTCAAACCAACTCGCGCAAACTTACGCCGAGATCGCGCAACGCAGCAGCCAGCTCATGGGCGAATTCATCAAGCGCCAGAGCGCCAGCGGAGTACCGGCATTCGGCGACGAGTTGGGAATAGCCAAAGCGTTTTACGAGATGACGGGCAAATTGCTCGCCGATCCAACGAAATTCGCCGAGATGCAAATGAAGCTGTGGCAGGATTACATGTCGCTGTGGCAGAACTCGATGATGCAATTCTTCGGCCAGCATGCCAAGCCCGTGATCGAGCCGGGCAAAGGCGACCGCCGCTTCAAGCACGACGACTGGCAGCAGAATTTTATCTATGACTATATCAAGCAGTCCTACCTGATAGCCGCCAAGCACCTGCACCAGACGGTCGGCAGCGTGCAGGGGCTCGACGAGCAGACGGCCAAGAAAGTCGACTTCTATACCCGCCAATATATCGACGCGCTGTCGCCGAGCAACTTCGTGCTGACCAATCCCGAGGTGCTGCGCGAAACGGTCGCTTCCGGCGGACAGAATCTCGTCAAGGGCCTCAACCATCTGCTCGAAGACCTGGAAAGCGGCGATGGCCAGCAGGTGCGTGTGAAAATGACCGACCCCAACGCGTTTCAGGTCGGCGGTAATCTGGCCGCCACAGCAGGCAAGGTCGTGTACCAGAACGAGCTGATGCAACTCGTGCAGTACGCGCCCCTGACCAAGGAAGTTTACCGGCGTCCGCTCCTGATCCTGCCGCCGTGGATCAACAAGTTCTACATCCTCGACATGCGCGAAAAAAATTCATTCGTGCGCTGGGCGACCGCTGAGGGTCACACCGTGTTCATCGTGTCGTGGGTCAACCCCGATGCGACCTACGCGCAAAAGACCTTTGACGATTACCTGCTTCACGGTCCGCTGGCGGCGCTCGACGCGATCGAGAAGGCCACCGGCGAACGCGAAGTCGACGCCATCGGCTTCTGCCTCGGCGGCACGCTGCTCGCTTCGGCGCTAGCCTACATGGCGGCGACCAAAGACGACCGCGTCAAAAGCGCGACGTTTCTTGCCAGCATGATTGATTTCGCCGAACCCGGCGAGCTCGAGGTCTTCATCGATGAAAAACAGGTCACCGCCCTTGAGAAAAAAATGCTCGAACGCGGCTACCTCGAAGGCTCCGAGATGGCGACTACCTTCAACATGCTGCGCGCCAACGACCTGATCTGGTCGTTCGTCGTCAACAACTATTTGCTCGGCAAGGACCCGTTTCCATTCGATCTGCTCTACTGGAACTCGGATTCAACCCGCATGCCGGCGGCGATGCACAGCTTCTATCTGCGCAATATGTACATCAACAACCTGCTGCGCACGCCGGGCGGCATCACGCTCAACAACGTGCCGATCGACCTGACCAAGGTCAAAGTTCCGCTGTATTTCGCCTCGACCCTCGAAGACCACATCGCGCCGTGGAAATCAACTTATGCCGGCGCGCAACTGTTTCGCGGCAAAGTCCGCTTTGTGCTCGGCGGGTCCGGCCATATCGCCGGCATCGTAAATCCGCCGGCGGCGAATAAATACGGTTACTGGACCAACGATAAACTCGCCGACACGCCGCAGGCGTGGCTGGATGCGGCCGAGCAGCACGCCGGTTCGTGGTGGACCGACTGGGCGCAATGGGTTGCCGCCGAAGCGGGCGATAAAGTCGCGGCGCGCATTCCGGGCAAAGGCAAGTTGAAAGCACTCGAAAACGCGCCGGGATCGTACGTGAAACTGCGGCTCGACGCGAAAAAAGCAGCCGCCTGATATTGCCCGGCAAGCGTCAGGTGTGCATTAACCTGAGGCGGGGTTTCAACCGGACGCGCACCGCAGGCGCCCGAGATAGGCGAGCCCCGCCACGGCGCGGCTGCCATACCATGAAGTCATTTCGCCATCGATCAGCCGTACGCGGCACTGCGCTTGTGGCGGCAATAGCCGCTGCACGTCGAGCACATCGCGCTCGCGAAAGCGGTAGGGTTCACTGCTGAGAAAAACGCAATCGACGCCCGCGAGCATCGTGGCGTCCAGTTCCACCCCGGGGTAACGCACGTGTGCGGTCGCCGGCAGCGTGTTCCAGCCGACGACCGCGAGGGTGCGCGAGATGTAAGTATCGCGCGCCACCGTCATCCACGGCTTGCGCCAGATCAGGTAGAGCACGTTTTGCCGCGGCAGCGCGGCGCACGCGGCGGCGACTTCAGCATAGACGCGCTCAAATTCGCCACACAATTGTGCGGCGCGCGCGGCGCAGCCGAAGATGCCGCCGAGCAGACGGTAGAGCGCGAGATTGTCGCGCGGCGCCAGCGGATGCGTGACGATGATGTGGGGGACGAAGCGGGCAATTTCGTCGACCAGCGGCTTCTCGTTTTCGTCGATGTTAACAATCACGTGCGTCGGCGCAAGTTCGCGGATGCGTGCAATATTGACGTCTTTGGTGCCGCCGACTTTCGGTATGCGGCGGACCGTGGCGCGCGGATGGATGCAGAAGCCGGTGCGCCCGACGAGCGCATCGGCAAGACCGAGGTCGCACACGAGTTCGGTAATGCTCGGCACCAGCGACACGATGCGCGGGCGCGTGGTCACCGCGGCGTGGCGCGTGCCGGCCGCGTCGGTGAGTTCGTGCGGCGTTTGATTTTGCCTTGGGTGTGGCACCGGCGTAAGCTAGCGAAAAGAGTTCAATGATTATGACCGATTTGAGCGTCCAGAAGAAAACCACTCCGCGCGCCGGCGGCGCGAAGCACAAGATACGCTTCGTCACCGCCACCAGTCTGTTTGACGGCCACGACGCGTCGATCAACGTCATGCGCCGTATCCTGCAGGCGAGTGGTGCGGAGGTCATCCATCTCGGCCACAACCGCTCGGTCGACGAAATCGTCACCGCCGCGCTCGACGAAGACGTGCAGGGCATTGCGGTGAGTTCATACCAGGGCGGCCACGTCGAGTTTTTCAAGTACATGCTCGACCTCCTGCGCGAGCGCGGCGGCGCGCACGTCAAGGTGTTCGGCGGCGGCGGCGGCGTGATCGTGCCGGTGGAAGCCGCGGAGCTGCACGCGTACGGCGTGACGCGTATCTACACACCCGAAGACGGTGCGAAGCTGGGCCTGCAGGGCATGATCAACGACATGCTCGCGGCGTGCGATTTTGATCCTTCAATGCTCAAACCGCTCAATCTCGAGCGTGTCGCCCACGGCGACCGCCGCGCGCTGGCCGGCCTGATTACCGCCCTGGAAAATGCGACGCTCGATGAAAAACTGCACCGGCAGCTCGTTGAGCGCGCGCAAGCGGTGAACGGCGTGCCGGTACTCGGCATCACCGGCACCGGCGGCTCCGGCAAATCATCGCTGACCGACGAGCTGGTGCGCCGCTTGCGGCTCGATCAGAACGACAGGTTGAAAATCGCGCTCATTGCGGTCGACCCGTCGCGGCGCAAAAGCGGCGGCGCGCTCCTCGGCGACCGCATTCGCATGAATGCGATAGCCAGCCCCAACATATACATGCGTTCCATGGCGACGCGCGCGGCCGGCGCCGAAATCGCGGCGTGCGTGCCCGCGGTGATCGCGGCGTGCAAGTACGCCGGTTTCGATCTCATCGTGGTCGAAACTTCGGGCATCGGGCAGGGTGACGCCGGCATCGTGCCGCTCGTGGATTTGTCGGTCTACGTGATGACGCCGGAGTACGGTGCCGCCAGCCAGCTCGAGAAGATCGACATGCTCGATTTCGCCGATTTCGTGGCGATCAACAAGTTTGATCGCAAAGGCGGCGAGGACGCGCAGCGCGACGTGCGTAAGCAGGTGCAGCGCAACCGCGCGGCATTTGGGCAATCGCCGGAGGAAATGCCGGTGTTCGGCACCATCGCCGCGCGCTTCAACGATGACGGCGTCACCGCGCTTTATCAGGCTTTGAAACCCAGGCTAGCCGGCGCGGGACTCCGGTTGCAGCCCGGCAGCCTCGCGCCGGTCGCCGTGCGCGCCTCGACCGGCAACGTCTCGATCGTGCCGTCATCGCGCGTGCGTTATCTCGCCGATGTCGCCGAGGCCGTGCGCGGCTACCACCAGCACGCCGGCGAACAGGTGCGCATCGCGCGCGAGCGACAACAACTGACGGAGGCGAAGCGCATGCTGGCGACCGCCGGCAAGACGGCGGGCGATCTGGATACCCTGATTGCCGCGCGCGCGCTCGGCGCGGACAGCAAACAAATGCTCGACAACTGGCCGCAGGTGCAAGCCGCTTACACGGGCGACGAGCACGTGGCGACGGTGCGCAATAGCGAAATCCGCACGCAACTCACGGTCACGACTTTGTCCGGCACGCAGGTGCCGAAAGTCGCGCTGCCCGGATTCGAAGACCACGGCGAACTCTTGAAGTGGCTGCTGCGCGAAAACCTGCCCGGCTATTTTCCGTTTACCGCCGGCGTGTTCCAGTTCAAGCGCGAGAATGAGGACGTCACGCGCATGTTCGCGGGCGAAGGCGATCCGTTCCGCACCAACCGGCGTTTCAAGATGCTGTCGGAGCACGCGGAGGCGACGCGGCTGTCCACCGCCTTTGATTCGGTGACGCTGTACGGGTGCGACCCGCACGAGCGCCCGGACATTTACGGCAAAGTCGGTAATTCCGGCGTGTCGATCGCAACGCTCGACGACATGAAAGTGCTCTACGGCGGCTTCGATCTTACCGCGCCGAATACGTCGGTCTCAATGACGATCAACGGCCCGGCGCCGACGATACTCGCGATGTTTCTGAATACCGCGATCGACCAGCAGCTCGATGGGTTTGCGCGCAAGCATGGTCGAGAACCGGATGCCAAGGAGACGCTGGAAATCCGCGCGCGTGCATTGCAGACGGTGCGCGGTACCGTGCAGGCCGACATACTCAAGGAAGACCAGGGCCAGAACACCTGTTTGTTCTCGACCGAGTTTTCGCTCAAGGTGATGGCCGACATCGCCGAATATTTTGCGCGCGAAGAGGTGCGCAATTTCTACTCGGTGTCGATTTCCGGTTATCACATCGCCGAAGCCGGCGCGAATCCGCTTTCGCAACTCGCATTCACGCTCGCCAACGGCTTCACTTACGTGGAAGCGTATCGCGCGCGCGGCATGCGGATTGATGACTTTGCGCCCAACCTGTCGTTCTTCTTCTCGAACGGCATGGATCCCGAATACTCGGTGATCGGGCGCGTCGCGCGCCGCATCTGGGCGGTCGCCATGCGCGACGTTTATGGCGCGAGCGAGCGCAGCCAGAAGCTCA
>JAYVME010000495.1:0-3106 GCA_043759115.1 Betaproteobacteria bacterium
CGGCATCACGCCGGGGCTGGTCGAGCGCTTGCTCAAAGCCTACCCGACCGCCATCGCCGGCATGAAAGACAGCTCGGGCGACTGGAACAACACCAAGACGTTCCTCGACGCGTTTGCGAAATCCGGTTTCGACGTATTCGTCGGCAGCGAATCGTTTCTGCTCGCGGGCCTGCGCAACGGCGGCGTGGGCACCATTTCCGCGACCGCCAACGTCAATCCGGCAGCGATCCATAAATTGTATTCGGAATGGAAGAACACCGATGCGGATGCGCAGCAAGCCGCGCTGAATGTCACGCGCGACGCATTCGGCAAGAAGTACCTGATGATAGGCGCGCTGAAACAGGGCATCGCGATTTACGCGAACGATCCGGCGTGGGCTAAAGTGCGCCCGCCGCTGGTTGAGCTGACCGCCGAGCAGACGAAGACGCTGGAAGCGGAATTGAAAGCGATCGGCTTTACGATGCCGGGCCTGAAGCGCGCGGAAGCTGCAGTGACGGCGTAAATAAACCGTTCGCCCTTCCCGCGCGGGCGAACAAAGCAGGCAGCAAAAAGCACGCAGCCGGCGGAATTTCTCCCGGCCCCGCATGCTTTCCGCTGTGCGCCTCAATCCACCGTGATGTGCGCGTCCTTGACCAGCGCGAGCCACTTGCTGCGCTCGCTCTGCAGGAAGTCGGCGAATTCGCGCGGCGAGGTTCCGGCAGGCTCCGCGCCTTGCGTCGCGAGCTTTTCCGCCGCCTCCGGCGTATGGACTGCCTCGACGATCGCGCGCGACAGCTTGTTCACGATCGCCCGCGGCGTGTGCACCGGCACCATGATCCCCTGCCACAGATTCACTTCGACCCCCGGATAACCGGCTTCCGCGAACGTGGGCACTTCGGGCAGCAGCGCGTTGCGCTTCAGATTCGCGACCGCAAGCGCCCTCAGTTTGCCCGCTTTCACGTGCGGATAAAGTGCAAGTATGTTGGTGATGAACGCCTCCACCTGCCCCGAGAGCAGCGCGAACGTGCCTGGGCCGCTGCCTTTATACGGCACGTGCGTGAGATCGATGTGCGCTTCGCGCTTGAGCAGCTCCATCGCGAGATGTTGCGTGCCGCCGGGCCCGCCGGAAGCATAATTGAGCCGACCGGGATGCGCCTTCGCGTAGGCAATGAACTCCGTTACGTTCCCGACCGGCAACGACGGGGGCACCGCGAGCATCAGCGTGCCAGTCGCGATCAGCGACACGGGAATCAAGTCCCTGGCCGTGTCGACTGTGGAATTCTTCGCCAGGGCCGTCGACATCAGGTGCCCGATGTTGAACACGATGGCGGTATAGCCGTCCGCCGGGGCATCGGTCGCGAGCTTCATGCCGATCAGTCCGGTCGCGCCCGGGCGATTGTCGGGCACGATCGTCTGGCCCCACTTTTCGCCCACCATCTGCGCCATCAGGCGCGCGACATAATCGGTGCCGCCGCCGGGCGCAACCGGAATTACGAAACGGATTGGCCGCGATGGATAATCCCGTGCGACATCGGCGGCGCACGCGCCGGTTGCAAGCACGGCTGCACACAATGCCGCCGTGGCAGCGAACTGCCGGCTTGATGTGAACCTGCTCATTTTTTTCTCCTCGTCCGGACCGCCATTTTCTGCGGCGGCGAAGAGCTATTATCCTTGTGCTCGTGTCGCCTGGCAACGACGGCAGGTTCATCGGCGCCGCACGGATGCATCAGCTCGGTGATCTCCGGGCAATGCAGGGTAAAACGATACGGCCCCGGGATGCGGCCACCGCGCCGGTCGAGCAGGCCCGCGAGCACGCGGCGCTGTTCAGGATTGAGATCGCTCTCCGGTGTAATGATTGGAATACGTGCCGGCATGATCTGCTTTCCTGTGTTTAGAGTTTGACGCCGCTCTGGTCTTCCCAATAGCGCACGATCTCGGTTTGATCAAGCTTGCCGCCGAGTTGCTCGCACGCCGCGGCCCATAGCTCCGCTGTCTTTTCCGCCAGCGGCGCAGCAGCGCCTACGCTATGCGCCGTTTCGACCGCGATCTTCACGTCCTTGGCGATGAACTGCATCGCCATGCCGGTGCCGTACTTGCGGGTCAGCACCTGCGGCACGATCTTCTTTTGCAGCGGGTGATTGCGCGTCGCGCACATCGCGGTGATAGCATCCACCATCACCCCGGTATCGATGCCGAATTTTTTGCCAATGGTCATCGCCTCGATCACGTTGATCAGCGCGCAGGCATTGACGTAATTCGTGAGCGCCTTCAACGCATGCCCGCTGCCGAGCGGGCCGCTGCGGTAGACCTTCTGCCCGAGCGCGTTAAAGAGCGGCATTGCGCGCTCGACGAGCGCCGGCTCGCCACCGACCATGATGTCGAGCGTCGCATCCTTCGCAAAGATCACCCCGCCCATCACCGGCGCATCGACGTAGCCGATGCCACTGGCGGCCAGGTCCTTGCCGATCGCCACCGTCCCGCGCGGATCGGACGAGCTCATGTCGATGACCAGCGCGCCCTTCGCCAGTGCCGCGGCCAGCTTGCCGTCGAACAGCACCTCGCGCACGGTCTTGTCGCTAGGCACCATGAAAATCACCACGTCAGCGCCACGGCCCGCGTCCGCAAGCGTCGCCGCCGCCTTGCCGCCGTGCTCGGCAACGAACGCCTGCGCCGTCTCGTCCCGCGCATCGAACACCGTGACGTCAAAACCTTTTTTGACGAGGTGCCCCGCCATCGGGTTGCCCATGTTGCCGACGCCGATGAAAGTGATTTTTTTGATTGCGTTCACTGCTGCGGACTCCGTTAATTCATTGTGTGGGATCGGGAATTTCGGCGCGTATCATAGCATCGCGGCGGCGCCTGCTGACGCTGAGCGCAGTTGAACGGCAACACGCGACGGGAGTTTCCGCTGACCTGCGATCGAGTGAATTAACGTTGCCACTGCGGCGCCGAGAAAATGCACCGGCATTTTCTCCGTCGCTCCGCAGCGGAGGGTTAGCGCACGATCCGAACTAGGGACTTCCCGGTTTGCGTGCCAGGAACGTATATCCGTACACCGCGAAGAGCCGCGCCTTTTTTTCACCCCTGGCTTCCCCGAAGGTGTCATACGGCTGACCGATCTGGATGT
>JAYVME010000496.1:0-3103 GCA_043759115.1 Betaproteobacteria bacterium
GCCCAAGCTCATCGTGTGCGACGAGCCGGTGTCCGCGCTCGACGTCTCGGTGCAGGCGCAGGTGATCAATCTGCTGATGGATTTGCAGAACGAGATGCAGCTTTCGTATTTATTTGTCGCGCACGATCTGGCGGTGGTCGAACACATCAGCCACCGCGTCGCGGTCATGTACCTCGGCAAGATCGTCGAACTCACCGACAAGCGTTCGCTGTTTGCGCACCCGCAGCACCCGTATACCGAGGCGTTGCTGTCGGCGGTGCCCACACCCGACCCGCGCGCCCAGAAAAAACGTATTGTTCTCGGCGGTGACGTGCCGAGCCCGATCAACCCGCCGCCGGGATGCCGTTTTCATACACGTTGCCCGTATGCGTTCGAGCGCTGCAGCGTTGAAGAGCCGCTGACGCAGGAAGTGCGGCCCGGCCATTTTGTCGCCTGTCATCTGCGCGAAGCAGACAAAGCGTAAACTGGAACGCATACAAAACCTGGAAATACAATTAACCGCCGATGAACGCCGATAAAAACTAAATGCAAGCCACAGAGACCACAGAGTTCACAGAGGAAAAACAGACCAGAACCATGCGATTGATTCCTGTTTCTTGGCATTTCTCTGTGTTCTCTGTGTTCTCTGTGTTCTCTGTGACCTCTGTGGCCAATGTTTTTTTGATTCTATCCGCGTTCATCTGCGTTCATCGGCGGTTGCAACTTGTTTTAGACAGCTTTTAGTTTTGCGGAGGGGATCATGGCTGCGATGCTGGATGCGGTGCAACTGACGCGCGAACTGCTGAAGTTCAACACCATCAATCCACCCGGTGCGGAGCAGGCGTGCGCGCAACATTTGGGCGACTTGCTCAAGCGTGGGGGATTTGCGGTCGATTACGCGGAATTCGCGCCGACGCGCACGAGCCTGGTCGCGAAGATAGGCGACGGCAAAGGCAAGCCGCCGCTCGGCTTCACCGGGCATATCGACACGGTGCCGCTAGGGGCTGCCGCATGGAAAGCGGATGCGTTTGGCGCGAGCATGGAAGGCGGCAAGCTCTATGGCCGCGGGTCCAGTGATATGAAAAGCGGCGTTGCGGCGTTCGTGATCGCGGCGCTGAGTATGGCGGACAAACTCAAAAATGGACCGGGGGTTACGCTGGTAATTACCGCCGATGAGGAATGCGGCTGCGGCGGCGCGGCGTATCTCGTCAAGCAGGGAAAATTGCTCGGCAAAGTCGGCGCATTGGTGATCGGCGAGCCGACCGCGAACTATCCGCTCATCGGACACAAGGGCGCACTCTGGCTCGATGTGACCACGCGCGGCATTACCGCGCACGGCTCGATGCCGGAGCGTGGCGACAATGCGATTTACAAGGCGGCCGCCGCGATTCAAAAATTGCGCGAGTTTGCATTCGACGTGCCATCGCACGCGTTGATGGGCGCGCCGACGCTCAACGTCGGCACCGTGCACGGCGGGCTCAATATCAACTCGGTGCCGGATGCAACCGTCATCGGCGTCGATATCCGGACGATACCCGGCCAGGATCACGCGTTGATCCGGTCACGCATGCAACGTCTGCTGGGCGAAACGGTCGAGGTCACGCCGACGATCGACGTCGGTGCTATCTATTCGGATCCCGCGCAACCGTGGATACAGCGTGTGTTCGACGTCACGCAGGCACGCCTCAAGGTACGTCCGCAGGCGAAATCGGCCACTTATTTCACCGATGCCGCGGTGTTGAAGGACGCGTATCGCGACATTCCGATGGTGGTGCTCGGGCCCGGCGAGCCCGAACTCGCACACCAGACTGACGAGTATTGCCGCGTGGACCGTATCGAAGAGGCGGTTGATATGTACACCGAGCTGATCAAAGACTGGAGTTTATGATGGGCGCACTGAATACCCTATCGGCAGTGGAAGCGGCACGCCAGATCGCCGCGAAGAAGATCACCGCGGAAGCTTTGGTCCGCGATTGCCTTGAGCGCATCGCCGCGCGCGAGAGCGACGTCCGGGCGTGGGAATGCATCAACCGCGACGCCGCGCTGGAGCAGGCGCGGGCGGTGGACGCCGGGTCCGGCAGCGGGTTGTTGCGCGGCGTGCCGGTCGGCGTCAAGGATTTGATCGACACCGCGGATATGCCGACGACCTACGGTTCGCCGATATACGCGCAACATCAACCCGCGTGGGATGCGCCGTGCGTGGCACTGACGCGCGCGGCGGGCGGCATCGTCATCGGTAAGACCGTGACCACCGAATTCGCGAACATGCATCCGGGCAAGACGCGCAATCCCCACCATCCGGGGCACACGCCGGGCGGTTCGTCCTCCGGTTCGGCCGCGGCGGTCGCCGATTACATGGTGCCGCTGGCGTTCGGCACGCAGACCGCGGGATCCATCATCCGGCCCGCGTCGTATTGCGGCGTGGTCGGTTACAAGCCGAGCTTCGGTCTCATCAGCCGCGTCGGCGTCAAGGCGCTCTCGGATACGCTGGACACCGTGGGCACGATCGCGCGTACGGTGCCCGACGCCGCATTCTTCGCCGCCGCGATTACCGGGCGTCATGAATTGATGGTGGACAAACCGTTGTCCGGCAGGTTGCGTGTGGGCATCTGCCGCACCTACGAATGGAAGCAAGCGCAACCGGAAACCATCGCGGCGCTCGAGTCGGCGGCGCGCAAGCTCGCGGCAGCGGGGGCGGGTGTCAGCGAAATAAAATTACCGCCGACCTACGCGAGTCTGGTGCAGGCGCAGATCGATATCATGTTCGCCGAGCAGGCGCAGTCCCTCGCGTACGAACGCCTCGCGCACTGGCCGCAAATCAGCGCGCGGCTGCAGGGCATACTCGCGGAGGGATTGAAAGTCACGCATGAGCGCTATGACGCGGCGCAGACGCTCGCGCGCAACTGCCGCCGCACGCTGGCCGACGTGTTCACCGATTGCGACGTGCTGCTGGCGCCAAGCGCGCCGGGCGCGGCGCCAGCCGGCCTGGATATGACCGGCGACCCGGTGGTCAACCGCATGTGGACGCTGTTGCGCACGCCGTGCGTGACCCTCCCGGTGGCCGCCGCCGCGAACGGCTTGCCGGTCGGTTTGCAGGTGGTCGGTGCGTTCGGCGCCGACGCGC
>JAYVME010000497.1:0-3101 GCA_043759115.1 Betaproteobacteria bacterium
ATCACCGAGTTGCCCGAGGGCGCGACGGCGCTGATACCGGAAGAGTGGCTGAAGAAGCTCGCCGAGAAGCATTTGACCGAGGAAGAGAAAAAGCTCATCGAATCGCTCGGCGGCTGGGAGAAGCTGATGGAGACGCTGAAAAAACGCCTGGAAGAGCAGAAGGGCCGGCATCAAGGCGGCAACAAGTGGATCGGCACCGCCGGCACCAGCCCGTTCGGCGCTTACGGCTACAACCCCGAGGGCGTGCGCATCGGCCAGCACGAATCGCGGCATCGCCGCGCGGTCAAAGTGTGGGACCAGCGCGAATTCAAAAACCTCGACGATTCCGTGGAACTCGGCACGCGCAACATCAAGGTCGCCTTGAAGCGGCTGCGCAAATTCGCGCGTGAGGGCAATCTCGAGGAACTCGATCTCGACGATACGATACGCTCGACCGCCAGGAATGCCGGTTATCTGGATATCAAAATGGTGCCCGAACGCCACAACAGCGTGAAGGTCCTGCTGTTCCTCGACGTCGGCGGCTCGATGGATGATCATGTCGGGACCTGCGAGCAACTGTTCTCGGCGGCGCGCTCCGAGTTCAAGCATCTCGAGTATTTTTACTTCCACAATTTTTTGTACGAGCGCGTGTGGAAAGACAACCGGCGGCGCGCGACCGAGCGCATGGCGACGTGGGACGTGCTGCACAAGTACCCGCACGACTACAAGGTTATTTTCGTTGGCGACGCGACGATGAGCCCGTACGAGATCACTTATCCCGGCGGCAGCGTCGAGCACACCAACCCGGAGCCCGGCGCGCTGTGGATGCAGCGCGTGCTGCAGGTCTACAAGGACACGATCTGGCTGAACCCGCAGCCGGAGCCGGTGTGGGACTATCACGAGTCGATCCGGATGACGCGCGAGCTGATCGGCGAGCGCATGTTCCCGCTCACGCTCGCGGGTCTCGACCGCGGCATGCGGCAATTGAGCAAAGGACATTGAGAGCCGTGAGGAGTGAGGCGTGAGGCGAGAAAACAAGTTCTACTAAGCGTCTTCCAATGCCTAAATACTTACCCCTCACCCCTCAATCCTCCCTCCTCTCAACGTCCCTTGCTCAACTGCCGCATGCCGCGGTCGAGGCCGCCGATGGTAAGCGGGAACATGCGCTCACCGATTATCTCGCGCGTCACGCGGATCGACTCGTGATAGTCCCACACCGATTCCGGCTGCGGGTTTAACCAGATCGTGTCCTTGTAAACCGCCAGCACGCGCTGCATCCACAGCGCGCCGGCCTCGGGATTGGTATGCTCGACGCTGCCGCCCGGATAGGTAATCTCGTACGGGCTCATGGTCGCGTCGCCGACAAAAATAACCTTGTAGTCGTGCGGATACTTGTGCAGCACGTCCCACGTCGCCATGCGCTCGGTCGCGCGCCGCCGGTTGTCCTTCCACACGCGTTCGTACAAAAAATTGTGAAAGTAGAAATACTCGAGATGCTTGAACTCGGTGCGCGCCGCCGAGAATAATTGTTCGCAGACCTGGATATGGTCTTCCATCGAGCCGCCGACGTCGAGGAACAACAGCACCTTCACGCTGTTATGACGCTCGGGCACCATCTTGATGTCGAGCCAGCCCGCATTCCTGGCGGTCGAACGTATCGTGTCATCTAGATCGAGTTCCTCGGGGTTGCCTTCGCGCGCGAATTTGCGCAGCCGCTTCAACGCGACCTTGATGTTGCGCGTGCCGAGTTCGACCGAATCGTCCAGATTCCGGAATTCGCGCTGGTCCCACACCTTGACCGCGCGGCGATGCCGCGATTCGTGCTGACCGATGCGCACGCCCTCGGGGTTATAGCCGTAGGCGCCGAACGGACTGGTGCCAGCGGTGCCGATCCACTTGTTGCCGCCCTGATGCCTGCCCTTCTGCTCTTCAAGGCGCTTCTTCAGCGTCTCCATCAATTTGTCCCAGCCGCCGAGCGCTTCGATGAGTTTTTTCTCTTCCTCGGTCAAATGCTTCTCGGCGAGTTTCTTCAACCACTCTTCGGGGATCAATGCCGCTGCATCCTCCGGCAGTTCGGTAATGCCTTTGAAGTAGGCGCCGAATACGCGGTCGAACTTGTCGTAGTTCGATTCATCCTTGACCAGGCATGCACGCGACAAATAATAGAAATCGTCGATGCTGCCGCTGATCACGCGCTTTTCGAGTGCCTCGAGCAGCGTCAGAAACTCGCGGACCGAGACCGGCAGGCCGCCTTGCTTGAGTTTCAGGAAAAATTCGATCAGCATGAGTTGCGTGAGGCGTAAGGCGTGAGGGGTGAGGCGGAAAGAGCAGAACCACTCTTGCGTGCGCGGCCGCGGCCGACAGATTTATTTGGCGAAACAATCTGCCGCCATTGTTTCAATTTCTCGTCGAAGCGCATCGTATTGGCGGGACTCGACGACGGCAGCACGACGGTTGCAAAACCCCGCTCGGCGAACAACGGCTCCATCTTGCCGGCGGTTTTTCCGTTGAAGCATACGCGGCGCAGATTTTTGGCGACGCCGGTCACCCGCGAAAAATCGTTATGGCCGGGATTTCGGATATTCGAATCGAGACTGCCTTCGCGCTTGCAGGTGCCTATGATGTCCCACAAACCGATGTGGTGCTTCAACAGCGTCTTGAGACGCTGCTCGTATCCCATCTCCGGCAACGGCTCATCGATCACCGCGCCGACCAGCCGCCAGAAATGGTTTTGCGGATGACCATAATACTGCGCCTTGCCGAGCGACGCCACACTGGGGAAACTGCCGAGGATCAGCGTTTCGACCAGCGCGTCGATCACCGGCGGGAAGCCATTTGCGGGTTTGCTCATTAAAAGTCATCTAAAGCAAGTTGGAACCGCCGATGGACGCCGATGAATGCGGATAAGGTCAACTTCAAAAACATCATCGGCAATAAACAACGCGAAAAATAGATTCACAAAGTCTCACGCTGACTATCGTTCTTGCTTTTTAATTTTCATCGGCGTTTATCTGCGTTCATCGGCGGTTGCATGAAAGTCTTAACCTGGCTTACGCCGCGACATGAACACCAGTCGCTCAAATAAATGCACGTCCTGCTCGTTCTTGAGCAACGCACCGTGC
>JAYVME010000498.1:0-3095 GCA_043759115.1 Betaproteobacteria bacterium
CTCGAACCCGAAGGCGCGGCACAGCCACTCGATGGCGGCGGGCGCGTCGTGGTAGCGCATGGCGGGGATAATCGTTGCCGTAGTGTGTTTGGCGCTGTCGGCCATGGTAGATACCTCAAAATAATGCGGAGAAGCGTGGGCGATCGCGAATCATTTTGCGTCTGCTCGGCGCATCCTGTCCATCGCCGCGCGGCAGGCGCGACTATCCCCGGCGCGGCTTGCGGCCAGCTCGCGATAAGGCCCGGTCGTAAAGCCAGTCCGGCAATCGTTTCAATAGATATCCCGCCACACCCATCTGCCACGGAATAACGGCGCGGCTCTTCCTCGCGTCGATGGCGCGGATGAAGCGGCGAGCCGCGTCGTCAGCTTCGATCATGAAAGGCATGGGGTAGGGGTTCTTCGCCGTCATGGGCGTTGCGATGTAGCCCGGACACAACGTTGTGACTATCACGCCTGAACCACGCAGCTCGACGCGCAGGCCCTCCAGGTAGCTGATGGCGGCGGCCTTGGAGGCAGAGTAGGCGCCGGCCCCCGGCAGGCCGCGAAAGCCGGCGACGCTGGCGATACCTACGAGAGATCCGGTCTTGCGTTCGCGCATGGCGGAGAGAAACGGCTGAAATGTGGCGACCACGCCGACGATGTTGATGTCGACAATTTCCTGGAAGACGGGCAAGTCGTCTGCAAACTCGGTGAGCGTGCCGGCAGAGACGCCGGCGTTGGCGATCACCACATCGGGCGCGCCGAAGCGTTCCATGAAGTCGGTGGCGGCCACGCGTAGTGCTGGTGCATCGCGCACGTCGAGGGGATAAGTCGCGACGGAACTTTTGAGTTCGGCAGCGAGGGATTCAAGCAGGTTCTGACGTCGAGCCGTGAGCCCCAGTACGGCGCCGCGTGCCGCGTACTCACGGGCCAGCGCGGCGCCAATCCCGCTGGACGCGCCGGTGATGAATACCTTTAGCGGGGGACCCATTGGCGGCGGCCGGTTACCAATACCTGAAGTGGCACACCTACTCAGGCGTGGCGAGCAATTGAGACCCGCACCGCCATGCTGTCGCGACTATTTGGCGCTGGCTTTCTTCGCCGCCTCTGCCGTTGGTTTGACGGCAGTTTGCGTGGATGTTGCGGCCGCCGCCTTCGCGGGCCGCTGGCTGCGTGCAAGCTGGACCAGGTCGCTGGCGATGCGCAGCAGATCGTCAAACGAGGTGGCGCTGACGATCTTGTACTTGCCGTCGACGATCATCGTCGGCACGCTCTCGATCGCGTAGTTGCGCGTGAGCATAGGCAGGCGCGCAACTTTCGATTGCACGCCAAAGGAGTTCATCGTGTCTGTGAATTTCTTGCGGTCCAGGCCATTCTTTGCTGCCCAGTCGGCGGCGACATCCGGGTTGCCCATTTGCAGATTTTCCGCATGGATGGCGTCGAACACTCTGACGTGCAGCCGACCCAGTTCCCCCATTGCTTCAAGTGCGTAATAAATGCGCGATACGTTGGCCCATGCCTCGCGGCTGAACGTCACGGGTAGCTTGCGCACTGCCACGTCGCCAGGTAACGCCTTGGTCCACGCGGAAAGTTTGGGTTCAAACTGGTAGCAGTGCGGGCACATGTAGGAAAACACTTCCAACACTTCGACCTTGTCGCCAGTCTCTACCGGTTGCGCAGGGTTGAGCAGGACGTAATCCTTGCCCACGGTCAACTCCGCCTGCGCGGTCTGCATGACCAGCGCGGCGATGAGCGTGAATACGACGCGTAGAGGCAATGACGCTTGATTCATTAATTTTCTCCGTTCAATTATTTCGTCCGTTGGCCAATTTGACCACACTGGCCTGGATTCCGTTCTGGGCGAGCTGATCTTTTACCATCGTCATCGCGTCGGACGTCGGGTAGGGTCCGACCCTTACCCGATACATGGTGCCCATATTGGGTACGTCCGCCTGCATTACGTTCGCTTGCAGGCCTATTAACGCAAGACGGGCTTTCAGGTTGTCAGCATCGGCTGCGGAGCGGAACGAACCGGCCTGCAGGAAATAGAAATCCTTGCTCGCGGCCTTGGCCGGTGCCGGTTCGAGTGCCTTCGCCTGGCCTGCGTCGGAATGGTTCGCAGGCGCCGCCTCCTTTGCGGGCTTATCGGGCTGGCGCTTGGTCGCGTCCTTGTCGCCGGGAAGAATTTCGTAAAAGTCGAATCGCGGCTTTTCACCGGGCTTGCCCATGCCTGGTAATGGAGCGGGCTCCATCGGCTTCGCCGCGTCGGGCGCATTCGCTTCCGCTGGTTTTTTCGGTTCGGGTTGCTGCGTCTTGTTGACGAAAGGGCTCGGGCTTCGGTTCAGGTACAGCGCGATACCGAGTGCCGTAATGATGCCTAGAAGCAGGCCGATCACTACGCCTGTAAACACGGTCTTGCCGGAGCCGCCGCCGCGTGCGGCGCGCTGGGGAGAATTCTTGTAGTCGCGGGTCATGGGATCACGGGTCCAGGGTCAAAACCTATCGGCACAGAGAGCAAGGAGAAGAACGAGCTCAGTCCCTGAGTCTTCTCTTTGCGCACTATGTCTCATCAATTTAATGTTCTTTGGCTTTTGTCGATGTAAACAATTGTTGTTACATTTTTTCCGGCGCCGAGACGCCCAGCAGCGCAAGGGCATTGGCGATCACTTGGCGCGTCGCGGTGATCAATGCCAGCCGTGCAAGCTTGAGTCTTTTGTCCGATACCAGAAACTGCTCGGCGTTGTAATAGCTGTGCAGGCTGCCCGCCAGTTCCTTCAGGTAGTAGGCGACACCATGGGGCGCGTAATCGCTTGCGGCACCGACGATGACCTGCGGGTAGTCGATCAGCAGTTGCATGAGTGCGGTTTCGTAAGGGCTCGTCAGCGGGCTTAAATCCGCGTCGGCGAGTTCGCTCGCGTCGCCGCCCCACTGCTGGTGCACGCTGCAGATGCGCGCGTGGGCGTACTGAATATAGTAGACCGGGTTGTCGTTGGTCTTCGCCTTGGCGAGATCCAGATCGAAATCCAGGTGCTGGTCGCTCTTCCTCAGCACGTAGAAGAAACGCGCCGCATCGTTGCCGACTTCGGCGCGCAGGTCACGCAGCGTGACGTAGTTGC
>JAYVME010000499.1:0-7283 GCA_043759115.1 Betaproteobacteria bacterium
CTCCAGGATTGAGGATTGAGGATCGAGGGGTAAGGCTGATTTCTCAATCCTCAATCCTGGATCCTCAATCCTCGATCCTCGATCCTCAATCCTCAATCCTCAATCCTCAATCCTAATCGGCTTTCGCCCCCGCAACCTTTACCACCTTCGCCCACTTGGCGATGTCGGCGTTCAGGTATTTCTCGAATTCGCCGGGCGTCATCGACATCGGTTCGGCGCCCTGCTCGTTCCACGCTTTTTTGACGTCGGGCAACGCGACGATTCTCTTGATTTCGGCATTCAGCCGGTCGATCACCGGCTTGGGCGTGCCAGTCGGCGCCATGATGCCGAGCCAGATCGTGGTCTCGTAACCCTTTACGCCCGCTTCCGATATGGTCGGCACCTCCGGCAATACCGTGGATCGTTTCAGGCCGGTCGTTCCTAGCGCCCGCACTCTTCCCGCCCGCGCCATCGGCGCCATGGTGGTAATCGCGTCCAGCATCATCTCGACCTGGCCGCTCATAACGCTGGTACGCGCTTCACCGCTGCCCTTGTGCGGAATGTGCACGATGTCCACGCCGGCCATCGCCTTGAACAACTCTCCGGCCATGTGATACGGCGTACCGGTACCCGAGGATGCGTAGTTGAGGCCGTGCGGTTTGGCTTTCGCGAGCGCGACCAGTTCCTTGATCGACTTTACCGGCAGCGACGGATGGACCACCAGCACGAGGTCCGAGTAGTTGATCGGCGCGATCGGGACGAAATCCTTCATCAACGCAAACGGCTTCTTCGGCACGAGCGACTCGTTGACCGTATGGGTGTTGGACATCAGGAGCAGCGTATAGCCGTCCGGAGGCGACTTGGCGACGAGATCGGTGCCGATGATCGAGCCGGCGCCGGGACGATCATCGATAACGAAAGACTGGCCGAGAGGTTCCTGCAAGCGTTGCGCAAGGAAGCGGGCGTAGATATCCGCCGGCCCGCCGGCGCCGAACGGCACGACGATGCGCACGGGTTTGTTCGGATAGGGCTGCGCCCATGCGCCCGCGCCCAGTGCGCAAAATAGTACGGTGGCCAACGCGTAAGGGGCGCGGCGCAAGAATTCCCTCATGACATTCTCCTCCTGCTGAAGTTTACCGGTTGCCAAAACCTGCCAGGCCGCCAGTATCCGGCGTGCAGCCGGCGTGGTCAACAATAAGAGTAGCGAGGGATCAGGCCGCGTGCGTCCGCTGGAACAACCACTGGAACTGCTGCTTGAACAGCAAATCGGCCAGCGCGATCTGGTCTTCGAGGGCTTCGCGCGCGACCGCGCCGTGGCTCGTTGCTTCGAGCTTCAGATGCGCATCGACTTCACCCTGCTCGGTCACCAGTTTAAGCCCGGCTTTTCTCGCCAGGTGGATCATGATCTGATTTTCCGCCAGGCAGTGCATGAACAGCGTCGTGTAACCGCGCGTCACCGCGCTCAGCTTCCCGCGATTGAGCAGCGCAAGCCCGTAGCCGTGGCCGCGTTGCGCCGGCTCCACACTCAACCCGAGTTCGGCGTAATGGTGCGCGTGGTCCAGTGCGAGATGCGCCATGCCGATCAACGACATGTCGCGGCCATAAATGCCGAACACCTTGTCTTGCGTGAAATCGATACGGTTCACATATTGCTCAAGCGCAGCATCTTTCGTGTACGTGCCGAATCTCAACCGCCGGTCTTCCGCCGACAATGTCTGCAAATGCCCCAGCAGGGCGGGCCGCTGCAGTGATGAGAGTTTCTGAACCACGGTCGCCGTCGCCATGCTATGCGATTGCCAAATGATGCAACAACGCGGGCTTATCGCGGCGAATGCGCGCGTCGATAGTCTGCTCGCAATACGTCAATGCAATAAACCAGCCGTAAGCCAGACCGCTTATGCTGAACGCCTGTCCAGCCAGGAATATTAGATCCGCCATAGCAACCGCCTTTCCAGCGATCTGAGTTTATGCTGCATTACGTCAATTTTGCCACTTTAACCGGTTAACTATAGTCGGACACTGGTATTATATGCAGGTTCGATGTAATATTTATTATTGTTATAAATCAATATATTAAATAAATTAACCGGTGTATAATATAACCAAAACGTTGTGTTCACGCCATCTTGTGATGCATCGCAACAATATAGGCCATATTTGAGACCCTGCACGACCTGGCAGCCGCCACGCGCAAACCGGGTACGCCGGTAGTGCGAAAGACGGCTGCCAAGCAACCTTTGCCCGCAACGCTGGTAGCAAGCGCAATCAAACGCACAGCGCGCTCAGCGTTTCTGGCGCTTGCACATTCATTACGGTATGACTAATGTATGCCGTAGCGTATGCACGAATAAGAGTGGTGCTTCGCCTCCGACTTGCAATCCACGTAATGCGCGCGCCGCCCTGTTGCAAATACCCCTGATGAGAACGAAGAACTTCTGCAAACGAAGTCGTCGCGAATTTCTGCGCGCCGCCCGATGAGCGAAACGCTGCTCCGCCGCTGGCTGGGACGCGTAGTGTCGGTGCGTCCCGGCGAGGGACGCGCACTCGCGTGGTCGTTTGCTTATTTTTTCTGCCTGCTCGCGGGCTACTACGTGCTGCGCCCGTTGCGCGACGAGATGGGTATCGCGGGCGGGGTGAAGAACCTTCCGTGGTTGTTTACCGCCACTTTTTTCGTGATGCTCGCCGCGGTACCGGTGTTCGGCGCGGTGGTCGCGCGTTTGCCGCGCCGGCGCTTCGTGCCACTCGTCTATCATTTCTTCGTCGCCAACATCGCCGTTTTCTGGCTGCTGCTGACATTTGACATTGAGAAGGCGCAGGTTGCGCGTGTTTTCTTCGTTTGGATCAGCGTGTTCAACCTGTTCGCCGTATCGGTCTTCTGGTCGTTCATGGCCGACCTCTTCGCGAGCGAGCAAGGCAAGCGGCTGTTCGGCTTCATCGCCGCCGGCGGGTCCGCCGGGGCGCTGGCCGGTCCCGCGGTGACGGTGTGGCTCGCGGTGCCGCTTGGTCCGGTCAATCTCCTCATCGTCGCGGCGGTATTGCTGGAACTGGCGGTGCTGTGCGCGCATCGCCTCGAGTCGGCGGCGCCACAATTAAAGGTTGAACCACCGGCGGCGGCAACGTTACCGGCGACGCCTTTGGCATCAGCGGAGCCCGTATCAAAGGAGCGCCCTGTAACCGCCATGGGTGGCGGCTGGCTTGACGGTATCGTGATGGTGCTGCGCTCGCCTTATCTCGGCGGCATCGCATTGTGGGTGTTTCTGCTGTCGTTAGCGGGCACTTTTCTCTATTTTCAGCAGGCGAACATCGTGGCCGCCGCGTCGGACGACCCGGCGGTGCGCACGCGCATTTTCGCCAGCATCGATCTCGCCATCGGCATACTCACAATCGCCGTGCAATGCCTGGCAACGGGACGGCTGATCACGCGTTTTGGCGTCGGCCCCGCGGCTGCATTTTTGCCCGCCGTCTTCGCCTTGGGCTTTCTTGCGCTCGCCTTCACGCCGATGCTCTTGGTGGTCATCGCGTTTCAGGCGCTCCAGCGCACCGCCAACTTCGCCCTCTCGAATCCGGCGCGGGAGGTCCTGTTTACGGTATTGACGCGCGAAGAAAAATATAAAGCCAAGAACGTCATCGACATCGTCGTTTTCCGCGGCGCGGATGCGTTAAGCGGCTGGCTGTTTGCGACACTGCGGGCGACCGGCCTTGAACTGTCAACGATCTCCCTCGCGACTGTGCCGCTCGCGTTCGCTTGGGCCGTGCTGGCGATTGTGCTCGGGCGCGCCCACGAGCGCCGCGCCCGCGGTTCAAGGTAGAATCCGCGCTTGCTGTTTGTTGCACCTTTGAATGCCCAACCCAACCCAGTGTTCCCGCCGCGCGGCACTCCGCATGCTCGGCGCCAGCGCGCTTATGACCATGACCAATCCGCCAGCAAGCGGCGCAACCGCGGCCCTCATCAAGCGTAGCGTGCCCAGAAGCGGCGAAACGCTGCCGGTCATCGGGCTTGGCACGTACATCGTATTTGACGTCGCCCCCAATGCGCCCGAACTTGCGGATCTCAGGGAGGTGCTGACCCTGTTCGTGACCAGCGGCGCGCGTCTCGTTGACAGCTCGCCGATGTACGGCCGCGCCGAAGCGGTCGTCGGCGAACTTGCCGCCGCACCGGGATTGCGCGATTCGTTGTTTCTCGCCACCAAAGTGTGGACGAACGGCCGCCAATCCGGCATCCGCCAAATGCAGGAATCGCTGCGCCTCATGCGCACGCCGCGCATCGATTTGATGCAGGTCCACAACCTGCTCGATCTCGCCACCCACCTGAAAACACTTCGCGAGTGGAAGGACGCCGGGATCCTGCGTTACCTCGGCATCACGCATTATCACGCGGGCGCGTACCGCGAACTCGAGGCGTTGCTCAAAACCCGCGACTACGATTTCGTGCAGTTTAATTACTCGCTCGCCGAGCGCGAGGCCGAGCAACGTCTGCTGGCGGTCGCCGCGGAAACCGGCACCGCAGTCATCATCAACCGGCCGTTCGCGCAGGGCGAACTTTTCGCGAAAGTCAAAGGCCGCGCTTTGCCCGCGTGGGCCGCTGAATTCGATTGCGACAGCTGGGCACAGTTTTTCCTCAAATACATCGTCGCCCACCCCGCGGTCACCTGCGTGATTCCCGGCACCGGCAAGGCGCGCCACATGGTCGACAACATCAAGGCCGGCAGCGGGCGCCTGCCCGACGAACGCTTGCGCAGACGCATGGTCGAACTGATGCAAAGTTTTTAAGACCGCGTTTCAAAATAAAGCACTTTGAATGCGCCTTTACCTGTCGCTACTGTTGCTCCTGGCTGCGCTGCTTACCGGCTGCACCGCGCTGCGCCTTGCCTACCCGCAAGCCGACATCATTCTGGCCTGGCGCGCCAATAGCTATTTTGATCTCGACCGCGAGCAGCGCCGCGAATTCTCCGCGCGGATCGACCGCCTGCTCGCCTGGCATCGTTACGAACAACTGCCAGAATATGCAAAGTTCCTGACCGCCGCCATCGACAAGGCCGGGCACGGCCTGAAGCGGGAGGACATCGCCTGGTTCGTCGACGGTTTAAGGGCGCGCTACCGCGTGATCGTCAACCGCGGCGTCAGCGACGCGGCCGCGATATTGGCGACGCTGACACCGGAACAGATCGTCGCACTGCAGAAGCAGTTCGAAAAAAACAACCGGAAATTCGCAAACGAACACGAGCTCGACGGCAGCGCCAAAGAGCGCAAGCGCGCGCGCCTGAAAAAAACGTTGAGCCAGATCGAGGACTGGACCGGCAACCTCAGCGACGAGCAGGAGACCCGATTCGCCGCACTCCTCGAAGCGGTACCGTTGATCGAGCATCTGCGCTATCGGGACCGCATGCGGCGCCAGCGCGAGTTCGTCGAACTGCTCAAGCAGCGCCAGCCCACACTCGAATTCGCAGGCCGCCTGCATCAGTGGCTGCTCGACTGGGACCGCGGCCGCGCGCCCGAATACGTGGAATTATCGGCGGAGGTTTTCGAGCAACGCCTTCATTTCTACACGGCGGTCGACAAGCTGCTCACCCCGGAGCAGCGCCAATACGCGCTTGCCCGTCTGCAAAAATTTGCCGATGATTGCAAAACCCTGTCGGCACGGCCGCCCGCTCACGCCGGCGCCGAAGCAGCGCAGACGGCTATACTTGCACTTTTTTGATTGCCGCCATTCATGCCAACCTATTCCAGCCACATCGCCTCCAAACTACCCGCGGTCGGCACCACCATCTTCACCGTGATGTCGCGCCTCGCGCAGGAGCACAACGCGATCAACCTGTCGCAGGGTTTTCCGGATTTCGACTGCGCGCCGAAATTGCTCGAACTCGTCGCCCAATATTTTAATGCCGGGTTGAATCAATATCCGCCGTCGGCGGGCATCATGGCGCTACGCGAGCGCGTCACCGAAAAAGCCGCCGCGCTGTATGGCGCGCATTACGATCCCGAGCACGAGGCGACCATCGTGCCGGGCGCGACCTACGGCATCTTTACCGCAATCACCGCCTTCGTCCGCCCCGGCGACGAAGTGATTCTGTTCGAGCCTGCTTACGACAGCTACGCACCGGCGATCGAAGTCAACGGCGGCAGGCCCGTTTACGTGCGGCTACAGTTTCCAGACTACAGTATCGACTGGCAGGCGGTGCAGCGCGCGATCACGTCGAAGACGCGCATGATCGTCATCAATACACCCAACAACCCGACGACCAGCGTGTTTTCAGCGGAAGACATGCGCGCGTTCGAAAGCATGCTGCGCAACACCGGGATCATCGTTGTCAGCGACGAGGTATACGAACACCTGATCTACGACGGCCACCAGCACCAGAGCGTGGCGCGCTTTCCGGGGCTGGCGGAGCGCAGCTTCGTGGTGTCGTCGTTCGGCAAAACTTACAGCGTGACCGGCTGGAAAATGGGTTACGTGTTAGCACCCCGGGAATTGATGAACGAGTTTCGCAAGGTGCACCAGTACAACGTCTTCGTCACCAACGGCCCGCTGCAATACGTGCTGGCCGAATACATGGCCGACCCGGCGGCTTACCTCTCGCTTGGTGCGTTCTATCAGCAAAAGCGCGATTTCTTTCTGTCGCATCTTGAGGGCGCGCGCTTTCGCGTGCTGCCTTCGCGCGGCACGTTTTTCCAGAACCTCGCCTACGACGCGATCACCGGTGAAAAAGACACGGATCTTGCGGTGAGACTCACAAGAGAGAAAGGTCTCGCCTCCATTCCGCTCTCGGTGTTTTATCATGACGGGCATTGCGACAAGGTGCTGCGTTTTTGTTTTGCGAAGTCGGAACAAACGCTCGCAAAAGGCGCCGCAATACTGCGTTCGCTCTAAGCCGTAGTAGTCGCGACTTGATCTGACGGGAAGTGCCTGGCTTGGGCGACCGCGGCCAGCAAACATTGATCCGCAGCCGCATGAATCTATTGAACGACCGCTTACGAAAAACTTTCAATGACCGCTGACGGGAAGTGCGAATGACCTCCGACCCGTAACGATCACTGGATCTTCTCGATAGCGGACATTCAGGCGCGTTTTCCATGAGTTGCAAGGTCAGCGAGAGGCATGATCCGGCAACGCTCACCCATGGATTAGTCCTTTCGGGCTATATACACGAACAATTGTTGCGAGGATGCTATGTTTTGATTTCGTGTTAATCATCTTATTGTCTTATTCTTTTGACGGCTTACAGGATAGGAAGTGTCAGCATGAGAATATTTTCCAGATTGGCCTGTTTGGCGATATCAATGGCGATCGTAACATCTGCGGCAAA
>JAYVME010000500.1:0-3092 GCA_043759115.1 Betaproteobacteria bacterium
CCCGCCCCGTGGCGCACGCGCCCTCATGACCACTGCGCGCCCAACCGATTAGTTATTTTGCGGCAACCTCAAACAGACCTGGCTGGAAATTTATGAACAATAACGTGCAAGAACGTGTAATTAAAGTCATCGCCGAAGTTCTGGAGCGAAAGGAAAGCGAGATTCCGCTGGATGCCTCACTGCGTGACAATCTTCACCTCGACTCGCTAAAACAGATGACGCTTTTCATCCTGCTGGAGGACGAGTTCGAGCGCACCATGCCGCCTGACGACCTAATGGGTATCGTCACGGTTAAAGACATCATCGATTTCATAGATAGGAAGCTGCAAGAACCCGCCACGCCATGAGCCGGCGAGTCGTGATCACCGGCGCCGGCATTGTCAGCTCCAACGGCATCGGCGTAGACGAGTTCTGGCGCAATTGCCTGCAGGCCAAATCGACAGTCGCGCCGATCCCCGAGCACTGGACACGTTACGCCGACCCGCACTGCCGCCTCTGGTCGCCCCTGCCCGAAATCAATCCCGAGTCCCTGGGTATCGCACGAACCGAGCGATTGCAACTCGATCCGGTTACTGTGCTTGCCCTAGGGGCTGCGCGCGAGGCACTCGAACGGGCTGGATTTTCCCCTGCCCCGGTGGCAGGAAGTTCGCGCGCATTCGCCTTGCCCGGCGTAAACAGTGCACGAACCGGCGTGTTTCTTGGCACCGGCCTCGGCGGGGCCATCACTTTTCTGCAGAATCATACCTATCATTTGCTGCGCAAGCCGCGAGCTGATCTAATAACCTACGCAGAAAAACAAGACCCAACGGGTGACCGCAAGACCTTAGAAAATATTCTTCCGCTGATGACCCATGGGACGCGATTCAATCCCTTCGAAGTGTCCATGGTGATGCCGAACGCCAGTGCGGCGGCGGTGGCGATCAAGTTCTCGATTACCGGCCCGAACGCGACTTATTGCGTCGCGTGTGCCTCGGGCACGGTCGCCGTCGGTAACGCCTATCGCGCTGTGCGGGACGGTATTGTAGACATTGCCATAAGCGGCGGCTGCGAATACTTTGCTGACGAACACGGTCATATCTTTCGCAGCTTTGACGTGTCAGGCACGCTGGTGCGGGATTGTGCGGACCCGGCAACAGCGAACCGGCCGTTCGACGAAAAGCGCTCGGGCTTTCTGTTCAGCCAGGGCGGAGCGGCGGTGTTCGTTCTCGAAGAGCTTGAGCATGCCCAACTCCGGGGTGCGCCTATCATCGCGGAACTGATCGGATTCGCCGAAACCTTTGACGCCTACTCCATGATGCGTCTCGCCCCCGGTGGCGGGCAAATCGAGCGCATGCTGCGCGCCGCGCTGGCCGACGCCGGCGTTGGCGCGCACGAAGTTGATTACATTAATGCCCACGGCACGGGAACGAAGAACAACGACGAGACGGAGTCCGAGGTTATCGATCGCGTGTTCGGAAAATCCGTACTGGTCAATTCGACCAAATCGCTCGTCGGACACGCGATCGGCGCCAGCGGCGCCATCGAGATCCTTGTTACCGCCCTGTCGCTGCGCGACCAAACAACGCACATCTGCAAGAATCTCGAGGCGCCATTGCGCGACCTTAACTTCGTTCGCACCGTCGAACCGCACGATCTGCGCGTGGCGTTATCGCAATCCTTTGCCTTCGGCGGGCATAACGCGGCGGTGGTGTTGCGACGATTCGGCTGACAACTCTCTGAAGCGAGTTGGAATGCCTTACGCGAGCCTGGTTTCTGCCCCTTTCTTGGCGCGGTTAGGCTAGCTGGCGAGATCGCGCCACCGGTGCAGAGCGCACCCTGGTCCCGCCTCCCGCAAACGACACCGCTTTATGCGAGGTCCAATCCGGAATGTAATCCCGTCCAAGCCGGATTCTGATAGCGGCCGGCTGCGCTATCGACCGAATTGGCCGGTAAGGTTTAGATAACCCCACGCCCCTTTAGTGCTCGCTGAGCCGCGTCGTCGTAGCCCAGCCCGCGCAGAATTTCCCCAGTATGCTCACCCAGCTTGGGTCCGACCCACCGTGTCGCCCCAGGTGTCTCCGAAAGTTTAGGCACGATGCCCGGCAGTTTGACCGGCTTGCCGTCGGGGAGATGATGTTGTTCCAGCATGCCGCGCGCCCTATAGTGCGCGTCCTTCACGATGTCCGCGACATCGAACACCTTGCCCGAGGGCACTTGCGCGGTCTCGAGCGCCGCGAGCACGTGATCGAGATCGTGTCGCCGCGTCCAGTCAGCAATCGCGCCGTCGAGTTCCGCCGTGCGCGGCACGCGTCCCGCGTTGGTCGCAAGCGTGGCATCGTCGGCGAGATCAGCGCGCCCGATCGCCGCCATCATGCGCTTGAAGATCGCATCGTTGTTGGCGCCGACGATGACGAATTTTCCATCGCGCGTCGGGTAGGTATTCGACGGCACGATGCCCGGCAGCGCGTTGCCCGCGCGCTCGCGGATGAAGCCGAGCACGTCGAATTCCGGCACCAGGCTTTCCATCATGCTAAACACGGCTTCGTACAGCGCGACATCGACCACCTGCCCGCGCCCGCCATTCACGTTGCGATGATGCAGCGCCATCATGGTGCCGATCACGCCGTAGAGCGCCGCGATCGAATCGCCGATCGAAATGCCGAGCCGCACCGGGGGGCGGTCGGCGTAGCCGGTCACGTAGCGCATGCCGCCCATCGATTCGCCGATCACGCCGAAACCCGGCCGGTCGCGGTACGGCCCGGTCTGGCCGTATCCCGACAGCCGCACCATAATCAGGCGCGGATTGATTTTCGCGAGTTCATCAAAACCCAGACTCCATTTCTCGAGCGCGCCGGGACGAAAATTCTCGACCACGATGTCGGCTCCGGCGCAGAGCTTGCGCACGATCTCCTGCCCTTCCGGCAAGCGCATGTTGACAGTCACTGATTTTTTGTTGCGCGCCTGCACGTACCACCACAACGACGTGCCCTCGTACATCTTGCGCCACTGGCGCAACTGGTCGCCGCCGTCGGGCGATTCGATCTTGATTACCTCGGCGCCGAACTCGGCGAGAATGCGGCTGCAAAAGGGGCCGGCGATCAAAGTGCCGAGTT
>JAYVME010000501.1:0-3092 GCA_043759115.1 Betaproteobacteria bacterium
ATTGCAATGATGGCTAGCGCGCGCTTGATCCACCGGCGGAACATGGCGGCGTCGATGCGGTCGCGTATGCGTACGCCGCCCATGCCCGCCACAACTGCGATAACGCACAGGGGCAGCGTTGCGAGCCATTGCGCCGAAGTCACGCCGCCGTGCAGCGTCAGCACGGTGAATTGCGTTGTCTTGCCGACCATAAAGCAGATTTGCATGGCCTGCACCATCATGGCGGGACTCAGACCGAGTGCCAGGTAGTAGATGATGAGCGGTGGCGCCGCGACGTTGGCCGTGCCCTCAAAAAGCCCCGCGGCCGCGCCGGTCAGCGCGCCGACCGCGCGTTCGTGCCGCTTGATCAAGGGCCAGTCGCCGCGCGTAATGCGGTCGAGATTGAGATAGACGATGATGATCAGTGCGAGCAGCAGCTGATACGGCGCCTCCGGCGCCGCCACGAAAAGCCAGGTGCCGGCGAGCGCGCCCAGCGTGGCGTAGACCGGCATCATCCAGAAACGTTTCATCACCGGCCCCAGCGGCCCGCTGGTGACAAGCGTGATGATAACGGTCGCGAGCGTCGGCAGCAGCACGGTGATGATCGCCGTGCGCATGTCGACCACCATCGCCACCATCGGCGTGGCAATGAACGGAAAGCCGAAGCCCAGCGCGCCCTGGATGAAACCTGCAAACACCACCGCGAGCAGGAGCCACAGGATCACCAGCGCGGGGAGAGATTCAATGGGGGTCATTTGCATTGATTCCATTCGGCTGCCGGCGTGCTGCCGGGCGCGCTTTGAATCGCGAACATACGCAAGTATTCTCGGAGACGCATAGTCACAGACGCAAAATGATTCCGGGTTATTCTAACTCGTGCCGTCGGCGCGGCACCTGAACGTCATCGGAACGCGCGCTCGCATGCTAGACACTGGCAATACCCCATGCAATACTGGCCCGGAGATGCACGGTTTCGCATTTCGGCAAAATCGCAACTGTCGAGTCAACGCGAGCCGTCCGACGCAGCACACGCTGCCGGGCAGCCGGCAAAAGAAAATTTTTCACGTGGCGAAACGAGAGCCATGCAAACGCAGACTTACGATTACATTATTGTCGGCGCCGGCTCCGCCGGCTGCGTGCTTGCCAACCGGCTGACCGAGGGCGGCAAATATTCGGTGCTGCTGCTGGAAGCCGGCCCGCGTGACAACAACCTGTGGATCCACCTTCCGATCGGCTACGCCAAGACCATGTTTCACCCGGTCTACAACTGGGGGTTTTCCACCGAGCCCGAAGCGGGCATGAAAGACCGTGAGATTTACTGGCCGCGCGGCCGCGGACTCGGCGGCTCAAGCTCAATCAACGGACTGATCTACATTCGTGGCCAGCATCAGGACTATGACCGGTGGGCGGCGCTCGGCAACGCCGGCTGGGGCTGGCGCGACGTGTTGCCGTATTTCATCAAAAGCGAGGGCAATTCACGCGGCGCGAGCGGCTACCACGGTGGCGACGGCCCGCTCGCCTGCTCCGACATCGGGGAAACGCACCCATTGATGGATGCAATCATCAATGGCGCCAACGAGCTCGGCGTGCCGCGCAACGATGATTTCAACGGCGCCGAGCAGGAAGGCGTCGGTTACTACCAGTTGTTCACGCGCAACGGCTGGCGCTGCTCGACCGCGGTTGGGTATCTGAAGCCGGCGCGCACGCGCGCGAATTTACGGGTTGAAACCGAAGCGCAGGCAACTTCACTCATCATGGAGGGCGCGCGCGCGGCCGGCGTGCGCTACCGGCAACATGGCATCGAGCACGTGGCGCGCGCGGCGCGCGAAGTGCTGCTGGCGGCGGGCGCGTTGCAAAGCCCGCAGTTATTGCAACTGTCCGGCATCGGCCGCGCCTCGTTCCTGCAATCGCACGGCATTGCCGTGGCGCACAATTTGCCGGGCGTCGGCGAAAACCTGCAGGACCACCTGCAGGCGCGCGTGATGTACAAGGTCACGCAGCCGATTACCATCAACGACGATCTGAAAAGCTTTTGGCGCCGAATCGGAATGGGATGGAAGTGGCTTGCGCACCGCACCGGGCCGCTCGCGATCGGCATTAATTACGGCGGCATGTTCACTCGCGCGCTGCCGCAGGCAGCCACACCCGACATCCAGTTTCATTTTGCCGCGCTGTCCGCCGAAATGGCGGGCGCCAAAACCCATCCGTGGCCGGGATGCACGTTCTCGGTGTGCCACCTGCGGCCGACCTCGCGCGGCACCGTGATGATCAAGTCGCGCGACCCGCTGGCCGCACCCGCGCTGCAGCCGAATTATCTGTCGACCGAACTCGACTGCCGCACCATGACCGAAGGCGTCAAGATCGCGCGCCGGCTCGCACGCACCCGCGCGATGGCTGATCTGATCGGCGACGAATACCGGCCCGGCGACAGCGTGCGAAGCGATGACGAGATACTTGAATTCGTGCGCAACTATGGCGCGACGATTTTTCATCCGGTCGGCACCTGCAAGATGGGCGCCGATCCACTGGCGGTGGTCGACACGCGGCTCAAGGTGAGTGGCGTCGCGGGCCTGCGCGTGGTCGATGCTTCGATCATGCCGACGCTCGTGTCGGGCAACACCGCGGCGCCCGTCGTGATGATCGCCGAGAAGGCCGCCGACATGATTCTGCAGGATGCGGTGCGCGATTGAGATTTGTCACGACTATGGTATTAAACTACGGTGAGTCGCATCGCCGCTTAGCCTATCCCCACCACCCTGCAGGAGGAACGTAATCATGAGTGATTCGAATCCCTACCAACCTCCCGTTGCACCTGCATCCGCAGAGGCAGGCGCTTTTTCCGCCGCGGGTCGCGCGGTCGACGCCGGACGCGGCTGGGAATGGATCGCCGAAGGCTTTGCATTGTTCAAGAAGCAGCCCGGCACGTGGATATTGATCCTGATCGTTCTGATCGTGTGCTCGGTCGTGATCAGCCTGGTGCCGATCATCGGCACGCTGGCCAATCTCTTGCTCATGCAGGTATTCATGGGCGGCGTCATGCTCGGCTGCCGCGCGCTGGATAACGGCGAGAGTTTCGAAGTCGGGCACGTGTTCGCGGGATTCAAGCAGAACAC
>JAYVME010000502.1:0-3076 GCA_043759115.1 Betaproteobacteria bacterium
CGGCACTCGCGGGCAATGATTTTGCGGCCCAGTAGTTGCGGCGTTTTTTCTTGGCCGGATTGACCACTCCCGCGATATGCCCGCTTGCCGACAGCACGAAGCGAATTTTACCGCGCAGCAGCTGAGTGCTTTGATAGGCGGTTTTCCACGGCACGATATGGTCCTCGCGCGCGGCCATGATGTAGGTCGGAAGTTGAACGCGCGACAAATCGACCGGCACGCCGCACATGGTGAGCTTGCCGGGAACGCGCAGGTTATTTTCGAGATACGTGTTGCGCACGTAGTAGACGAACATGGCGCCAGGCAAATTGGTGCTGTCGCTGTTCCAGTACAGGAGGTCGAATGCGTCCGGCGTGCCGCCTTTCAGGTAATTGTTGACGACGTAATTCCAGATCAGGTCGTTCGCGCGCAGACTTGAAAACGTCAATGCCAGTTCCTTGCCGCGCAGCACGCCGCCCTGCGCGAAATCCTGTTCGCGCTGCTTGACGTAAGCTTCGTCGATGAATACCGCGAGCTCGCCGGGGTCGCTGAAATCGAGCATGGTGGCAAGCAGGGTCACGCTGGTAGCGAGTTGGCGGCCCTGCGCCTGCAAGACGGCAAGTGCGGCGCCGACCAGGGTGCCGCCGACGCAGAAGCCGAGCACATTGACCTCTTCGGCGCCGCGGATATCACGGGCGACCTCGATCGCCTTCAACACGCCGTCATCCAGATACTGGTCCCACGTCAGCTGCCCCATGTCCTCCGGCACATTGCGCCATGACACCATGAAAACCGTATGGCCCTGCGCGATCGCATAGCGCACGAACGAATTCTCGGGCTGCAGATCGAGGATGTAATATTTATTGATGCAGGGCGGGACCATCACCAGCGGGCGCGCGAAAACGGTCGCGGTAGACGGCTGATACTGAATCAGCTGCATCAGCGAATTTTCATAGATGATGGTGCCGGGGGTTAACGCGATATTGCGCCCGATTTCGAAGGCCGATTCGTCGCTCATCGAGATGCGGCCTTTTTCGATATCCGCGTTCAGATGCGCGAGTCCGCGCCGGAGACTCTCGCCGTTGGTGGCGGCCGCCAGTTTGATCACTTCGGGGTTGCTCGACGCGAAATTCGCGGGCGCGGCGGCATCCGACAACTGGCGCGTGAAAAAGCGCAATTTGTTCTTGGTGGGGGTGTCGAGATACGCCGCCTCGACGATTTCGGCGAGCCAGCGCGAATTGAGCAGATAAGTCTGCTTGACGTAATCGAAGTAGGGCAGTTTTTGCCATTCCGGCGCGTGAAAGCGCCGGTCGGTTTTTTCGGGCGTGACGACCGGCGTCGCCGGCGGCGCGCCATCCCCGGCGCGCGCGAGATTCGTCCACAACTCGAGGTGTTGCCGGTAGAAGCGCTGCTGTATCTCGGCGTAATGCCCGGTGTCGTCGTGCAGGCCCGCCGTCAGCGCTTTGATAATTTCCGCACCGTCGGCGCGCTGCTGTGCGGACAGCGAGCCGATGACGTCATCGATGAACTTGCGGCTTGCATTGTTCAGTCCGTCGAACAATGCCTGCGCTGATGCAGGCGGCAAATTTGTCGAATGAAAGCCGTCTTGTTCCATGTGGAGCCGCGTGTGGGGACGAGATGATTCTGCGTGGCGCGATAGATAGTGTCAAGCAGGGCAGCCTGAGCCAAGATACCGACGGTCGCGGTCCGGGCCGCAGGCGAATTACAGAAGCTGGGTTTCCAGGTCAACCTCAAGCTCGACGCCGGCAGGAACGAGATGATCGAAGCGATCCGCGCCTTCGGCCTGGAACTCGGCAGGAAGAAAGGCGTCGGTATGTTTTACTACGCCGGCCACGGCGCGCAGCTTGCGTGGAAAACCTATCTGATCCCGGTCGATGCGGTGATCGACAGGCTTGAGGACATGCAGACGAGAACCGTCGAACTCAACTCGCTGCTCGCGTATCGGAAGCGAACCTGCGGCTTGAAAAATAAGTGAGAGCAATAGCGTGAGGGCAACAGTTGGATTTTGAGTGACGGTGGAATTTCTGCCTCGAGAGCAGTTAGAAGGTAAAGCGTTGCCCCCTCGTTTTTATTTTGCAGCTTAACGTCTCGGTTAAGCGGCGCGTTTTTGCGTCCGCCTTGAACCGACGGTTGGATATTCGTTCGGGTGAGCCGAGGTCGGCGAGAAAGTTGATTATGCGCAACTGCGTAGTTGCATCGAGGGCCTGCCACTGGTCGCTGATCCCAAGGTCGTTCATGGCACGCAGTGTGCGATTGCCGGTGAGGTCTTCGCGACTGGAGCGCTCCATGTTGAGGGAGCGGTGGCTTGTCGGCATCAGGTCCTTTTTATCGAGGGCGACATAAATCTTCTTGAACGTTATCTGGATGCGTGGTGCGAACTGCGCAAAGGCCCGCGCAGTTTCGCTATGGATAGGGTCAAAAACGCTTTGGAATTAGCCCATAAAGTGAAAGATATTCTCGAGGACGAGCTGAATGAACATTACGCCAGCAGCTACGAAATTTTTGCCGGCAAAGCCAACAAAACCGCAGTGCTGCATTTCTCGAAAGAACGCGCGCGCTGGGTGGCGGATGAACGGTGGCATCCTGAACAGGCTGGGCAATACCTTACTGATGGGCGGTATGAATTGCGGATTCCCTATCGTAACGATAATGAGCTGGTGATGGACATTCTCAGGCACGGCGCCCATGTCGAAGTTGTAAACCCGGCGGCACTGCGCGAGACAATCGCTGGGCAACTAATGTCGGCTCTTGCCAAGTACCGGGTAACTTGATTCCCGCGCCATTGAAGCCGACAATCATGTACCCGGTCGCGCGTTAACCGCCAATGCATGCCCCGAGGAAATAATGCCATGAATGCTCTGCTCCAACGTATCCGCATCGATCCGAACATCTGTTTCGGCAAGCCGTGCATTCGCGGCACCCGTATCTGGGTGTCCCTGATTCTCGATCAGCTCGCCGCGGGCGAAACGTTCGAGGACGTAGTGTCGAACTACCCCCACCTCAAGCACGAAGATATTCTCGCCGCCATCGCCTATGGCGCGGAAGCGGCGCGGGAACGGGTGATACCGATACCCAT
>JAYVME010000503.1:0-3075 GCA_043759115.1 Betaproteobacteria bacterium
AACATCACGCGCATCGTGCGCACCATCGCGCCGCGCGAGCCGAGCGTCGAAGATATTTTTGGAGCTTACTGGTCACGGCACGGCCGCGACCATTGATGCGTGAGGAGTGAGACGTTAGGCGGGTTAACCCCCTTCGGCGATTTTTCGCCTTACGCCTCACGCCTGACGCCTCACGCTTTTCCCATGCGCACCATCCGGCATTACGTTGACCTGCAGGCGCGCGAGCAGCCCGCCGCGCCGTATCTGATCGCGCCCGAAACCGGACGCGTGATGACTTACGTACAACTCCAGGCCGATTGCGTGCAAGTTGGCCGCTATCTCGCCGCGCAGGGACTCGCCAAAGGCGACAAGGTCGCGCTGATGCTGCATAACGGCTACCAGACCGGACGGCTGTTGATCGGCGTCATGTATGCGGGATACATGGTGGCGCCGCTGAACCTGCTCGCGCAGCCGTCGCAGCTTGCCTACGTACTCGATCATTCGGACACGCGGCTCGTGTTCACCAGTGTCGAACTGTCCGAACGCCTCAACACCGCGCTTAAGGCAATCAAGCGCGACATCAAGGTGGTGGTGATCGATCCCGATGCAGACTCGATCTTCGACGAATCTTCACTGCCGGACGCGCAACTGCCGCCGGTCACCGAGGGCGATGATGCCCTGCTGATGTACACGTCGGGCACCACCGGCAAGCCGAAAGGCGTGGTGCTGTCGCACAAAAATGTTGCGTCCGGCGGCGAGTTCACCAGCCGCGCGCATCACCTGATGGCGCACGACCGCGTGATGTGCGCGCTGCCGCTCTACCATATCAACGGCCAGATCGTGACCACGGTGGCGCCCATCGTGCACGGCGGGTCGGTCGTGATGCCGCACCGTTTCAGTGTGACGAATTACTGGGCAACGGTCGCGCACCACCGCTGCACGTGGATCAACGTCGTGCCGACCCTCATTGCGTATCTCCTGAACGCGCCGGACCCGCGCGCCAGCGGGCTTGATCTTACCGCCGTAAAATTCTGCCGCTCGGCCTCCGCCCCCCTGCCGCCCGAACTGCACCGCGCGTTTGAGGAAAAGTTCGGCATCAGTATCATCGAAACGTTCGGCATGACCGAAACCAACGCGCCCTGCTTCACCAATCCCTATGACCGCGCCAAACGCAAAATCGGCAGCCCCGGCCAGGCGTTCGGCAACAAAGGCAAGGTCATCGATCCGGCAACCGGCCAGGACTTGCCGACGGAGCGGGTGGGCGAACTGATGGTGCGCGGCGACAACGTCATGAAGGGGTATTACAAGGACCCCGCAACTACCGCAAAAACGCTGCGGCCCGATGGCTGGATGCACACCGGCGACCTCGGCTACATGGACGCCGACGGCTTCGTGTTCGTCACCGGGCGCATCAAAGAACTCATCATCAAGGGCGGCGAAAACATCGCGCCGCGCGAAATCGACGAGGCGCTGCTCAGGCACCCCGCAGTACTTGAGGCCGCCGCCGTCGGCATTCCCGACGCGCATTACGGCCAGGAAATCATGGCGTGCATCGTATTGAAACCGGGAACATCCTGCTCAACCGATGAACTCCGCACTTTTTCTCTGCAGGAACTCGGCAAATACAAAACGCCCAAAGTCATCAGGCTAGTGGACGCCCTGCCCAAGGGTCCGTCGGGCAAGGTGCAGCGGCTAAAACTGCTTGAAACCTGACGGACTACCGGTATCCGGAATAAATCTCCCCAAAATGCTTTTTTGTCGGCACAGGCGGACAATGAAATACAGAAAGAGTAGGGCCAAGACTCCTGCAATGATCCATGCTTTGACAGGAAGTTCGGTGAGAATGTCCATGGCAGCCTTAATGCTTCAAATAAGGTCAAGCATCATATTCATCGCATCATCAACAGCGTTGACAGGGGAATGCTGACGATCCGCGGGTCATCACTTGCGACATCGTCATTCAGTGTAACCAGTACTCCGAATGGCGCGTTGTAAACCGTTTTCTCGATGAAGGCTCTCAACCCGCGCGTATCCGCGTGATCGATACGCCGCCGGTATTTGATCTCGACCGGAACTCTCTGGTCGCCAATAGTCAGCACGTAGTCAACCTCCGGTTCCGCGCCCCGCTCCGGAAAATGCGCGACCCCCAGGTTGACGATCGATTTGAAAAACTGGCCGGCGGCACTTTCCGCCACATGTCCCGCCAGGTCACCGAGGTGGGGCGCGCGTTCGAGGCCAGCCGGATCGAGCGGAATGACTTCCTGCAGCCAGGCCGCGCGCAGCGCGTGATCACACAGCACGATTTTTGATGCGCCCCGCTTTTGCTTCAATCGCAACTCCAGCGGTTCAATCAAGCGGATCAGCAGCGTGGCGTCGAGAAACTTGAGATAGGCGAGCACGCGTTGCCAGCCGATGCCGGCGCCCAGCGCCCGCCTGACTTCATCAAGGTAGATTGCCTGCGAGGGCGATTGGCCAATGTATCTGCAGGCCAGTTTAAATACTTCCTCCAGCAGCGCCTCGTCACGACGGCGTCCGCGTTCACCGATTCGCAAATCGTGCTGGATAGCCCGCTTGATGACGGTTTCGACAAGTTGCGGAGCGACTGTTTCCCAAGGCGCATCCTTTGCGACATGCGCAATTGGATACGCGCCCCGCGCGGAAAAGGCGGCAAAGGTGCGCTCGCGAACCTCGCGGTGTTGTTCACCAAAAGCACGCAGCTGCTGCCAAAACGACTTTTCTTTCAGCGGCGCCATCCCGTTGAAGGGCAGGAAGCCATCGAAGCGTCCCTCCCCCCGCAACTCCGCGATCTCGCGCAACAGCAACGGCCCCATTTCGATCGTCGAGATTCGGCCCGCCAGGCTGTCGCGGCCGGCTTCGATGCGCAATGCGGAACTACCGGTCACGACTGCCCGCACCGGCTGCAAATCCACCAGATGCTTTAGTTGCGTCGACCAGTCGTTCAGATTTTGAACTTCATCCAGCAGCAGGTACACCGGCCGACCTTGTTCGGTCGCGAAACGATTGAGCGACATGCCAAGCACGTGGTCCGCATACCACGCTGCAAGGTCGAGGACCGGGCTTTGGACTTGTCTCAGC
>JAYVME010000504.1:0-7248 GCA_043759115.1 Betaproteobacteria bacterium
CTGAGGACTGAGGACTGAGGACTGAGGACTGAGACGACCTGGTCTGTAACCCTCTTAGTCCTCCTACCTTATCAGACAAGATGAAAATTCAGGTTCAAGGCAAAGATAGTTACGCCTACACCGCCGGCCACCCGCTTGACCCCGCGCAGCCCACGAGTGTGTTCATACACGGCGGCGAGCAGGATCACAGCGCGTGGGCGCTGCAAAGTCGTTACTTCGCGTATCACGGTTACAACGTGCTGGTGCCGGATCTACCCGGCCACGGACGATCAGCGGGACCGGCACTCGGGTCGATTGCCGCGCTGGCCGACTGGATCGTGAGCCTTCTCGATGCCGCCGGTGTCGATAACGCCCGCATTGCCGGCCACAGCATGGGCTCCCTCGTCGCGCTCGAATTCGCCGCTCGCGAGCCGGCGCGCGTCGTCAAACTCGCGTTACTCGGCACCGCGGCCCCCATGCTGGTGGCCGCACCTTTACTTGACGCAGCACGCCTGAACGATCACGCCGCGCTCGACATGGTCAACGTGTGGTCGCACGGCAGCCGCGCGCACATCGGCGGTAATGCCGCGCCGGGCATGTGGATGCTCGGCATGAATATGCGCCTGATGGAACGCCAGGCGCGCGACGTGCTCTACGCGGACTTCAAGGCGTGCAACGATTACGCGCACGGCGCCGCCGCGGCACTGCGGGTCAACTGCCCGGTCCTCATCATCGCCGGCAGCGGCGATCAGATGACGCCGCCGCGCGCCAACCAGGATCTGGTCAAAGCCTTCCCGCATGCGCGATCCGTCCTGCTTGACGGCGCCGGTCACGCGCTGATGGCCGAGCAACCTGATGCGGTACTCGACGCTTTAATCGGATTTTTTTGACCCGCATGCCTGCGTACCCGGCAAACGCCACCATCACTGACGCGCAATTATTCGACATCGTCATCGGGCAAATCCGGATTCTCCAGACCCGCATGCCAGTAACGCCAGTACAACGCACGGTAGCGCCGCACGCTTAGCGCGCCGTCGGCCGTCGCTTCGAGCAAGAGCGCGCCATCGTAATCAGTGCGGTATATACGACTGCCGAGCGCGCGGTAGCGGTCGAGCACGTCGTCCTTGGGATGCCCGAACCGGTTGCGATAACCGGCGGCGACGAGCGCGATGTCCGGGTTGACCTGCGCCACAAATTCGGGCGTCGACGAAGTCCGGCTGCCGTGGTGCGGGACGAGCAGCACTTGTGCGCGCAGTTTGTCCGGCACGCTGGCGAGCATCTCGCGCTCCGATTTCTGCTCGACATCGGCGGCCAGCAAAACGCTCGCGCCGGCGGTGCTGATGCGCAACACGCAACCGCGATCGTTGCCGCGGAATTTTTCGCGCGCGTAGTTTTCCAGCGCCGGATGCAGTACTTCGAACGCAACACCATCCCAATTCCACTGCTCGCCTGCCGCGCACCGGCGCGACGACGGGACTTGCGCCAGCAATGCATGATCGGCAGGCAGCGACGTCAACAACCAGTCCGGCGGCACCGCCTGCAACACCGAAGCAGCACCCCCGCTATGGTCGTTGTCGCCATGGCTGATCACCATGCCCGTCAATGCGCGCACGCCGATGGCGCGCAGATACGGCACGATGATGCGATTGCCGCTGTCGATTTGCGGCCCGAAGGCGGGTCCCGCATCGTAAAGCAGAGCATGATTGCGCGTCTGCGCGACCACCGCCAGTCCCTGCCCGACGTCGAGCACGGTGAGTCGCAGCGCGCCATCCGCCGGCGGCGCGGGCAGTATGCAGAACAGTGGCAGCAGTCCCGCGGCGCCAATCCAGCGCGCCGGAAATCCGCGCGGCAACAACATCCACAAGATACCGAGCGTGGCAACGGCGACCGTCCACAGCGGCGGCGCGTGCTGCTGCCAGACCGCGAGCGGCAGCGCGCTAAGCCATTCGAGCGTGGCGCCGCATACCGTCATCACCGCGTGCGCAAGCGACAGCACCGCATCAAACGGCAGCACGACGCCAATCAGCGTCAGCGGCACGACCACGAGGCTCACCACCGGAATAGCGAACGCATTCGCCAGTGGCGACACGATCGACACCTGCTGAAACATGGCGAGCAACAATGGAATCAATCCCAGCGTGATCGTCCACTGCACGCGCGCCCACGCGCTGAACCAGTGTTCTTCCGCGATGCGCCCCGTCGTCACATACATAATCAGGCCGACCGCGCCGAATGACAGCCAGAATCCCGGCGCGAGTACCGCCCACGGATCAAGCAGAAGCACGGCGAACAGCGCGGCGCACAGCACCACCGTCGCCGAACTCAGACGCCCGCACCACAGCGCGACCGCCACCACCGCCAGCATATAGACCGTGCGCTGCGCCGGCACGGCAAATCCCGACAGCCACGCGTAGGCGAGCGCGGCCAGCAGCCCGGCAATCGCCGCCGCTTTGCGCGCCGGCAAGCGCAGGGTCAATGGCGCGCTGCGCCGCCACAGCCAATAGACGATGGCGAACGCCAGGCCCGAGAGCATCGTCACATGCAGACCCGAAATGCTCATCAGGTGATTGACCCCCGTGCGCGTAAAAACCTGCCATTGCGCCAGACTGATCGCGCGCTGATCGCCGATCGCCAGCGCCGCCAGCACGCCGGCGTACGGCGCATCGGCGAGTGCGGTCTGAATGCGCGCACGCACCGCCTCACGGACGCGCTCGACCAGGTACTGCGGCCGCGCGACCAGCGGCGCGATGCGGTGATTGCCGCCGGGCCGCACATAGCCGGTCGCGCGTATGCCGCGCTCCAGCAGCCATGCCTCGTAATCGAAACCATGCGGATTCAACGTACCGTGCGGTCGCCGCAAGCGCACGGTGAGCTGCCAGCGTTCTCCCGCGCGCAACTCGGGTAGCGTAGCCGACCGGCCCTCGCGCGTGGAACTGCCCCACCACGACAAGGCGATGTGCGCCGGCACTACGGCCTGCGGCGTCAGCACCCGCTCGATATCGAATTCGAAACGCAGGCTGCGTTCGTACGGCTGCGGCATGGCCGCCACCACGCCGATGACCTGGATATTTTCACCCTCCCACTCGACCGGCAGTGCGTCGCTCAAACGCTGCTGCGCAAACCACGCCGCCCACAGAAACCCGCATGCCACGCAACACGCGGCGGCGAGCGTGCACCGCGCGATGCGCCATGCCGGCGGTCGGTGGTTGCCGGCCACCAAAACCAGAAATGCCGCCGGCACAAGCAGCCAGTACCAGTGCAACACGGGCAGCCGCGCCTGCGTCTGCAGCCAGCACACGCCGATGGCGAAACAAAGCACAAAAAGGCGCATGAACGATTCACCCGTCGCAGATGTCCATGAATATAACGCGCAAGCAGACCGCACCGGCTACGCGTAGAATACAAATTGCCTCATGCCCCGCAAGTTTTTCAGAAAATATCTCCCCAGCCACGCCGCGATCAGCGAGAACCGCCACGTCGCGCGCTTCGGCTCGCTGCTACGCCACCATAATCTCTGGCATCTGCACCGCCGCTCGGTCGCCGGCGGGTTTGCCGTTGGCATGTTCGCCGGCCTCATCCCGGGCAGCAATCCGGTGCAATTTACCGCCGCGGCGCTGCTCGCCATCGGGTTTCGCGTCAATCTGCCCATCGCGGTCATCGTCACGCTCTACTCGAATCCGTTCACCGTCGTGCCCCTCTACTATCTCGCGTTCAAACTCGGACAACTGGTCGTGATGGACAGCGGCGCCACCATGCCCGAACTCGCATTCCACCTCGAAGGCAAAGGATTCAGGGAATGGCTGCCCACCGCGCTCGAGTGGCTGACGTCAATCGGCAAACCTTTGCTCATCGGCCTGCCCCTGCTCGCTCTCATCTTGAGCGCAATCAGTTACCCTCTGGTACGCGTGGCGTGGCGGTGTTACGTCGTCCACGCCTGGCGGCGGCGCAAATTCAAATCCGGGAAAACTGCATAAGCTTATGACAACACCCCGTTACTGGAAGCAGGCAATCCGCGACCTCTCCGCCTGCGATCCGGTGATCAAGAAGTTGATCGCAAAATCGAAAGGCCTCACCCTGCGCTCGCGCGGCGACGCCTTCAATACGCTGGCGCGCTCCATCGTCGGCCAGCAGATATCGGTCAAAGCCGCGCAAAGCGTGTGGGACAGGCTCGTCGCGGCGGTGCCCGCGGTGCGCCCCGAAATCATCCACGCGCACGACGCCGACGCCCTGCGCGCCTGCGGGCTGTCGAGAAGCAAGGTCGTATACCTGCACGACCTCGCGCACCACTTCGTCGACAGCAAACTGAACGTCGCGCAGTGGGAGCGCATGAGCGACGACGAACTGATCGCCGAATTGACCCAGGTGCGCGGCATCGGCCGCTGGACCGCCGAAATGTTTCTGATTTTCTATATGACGCGCCCCGACGTGCTGCCGCTTGCTGACATCGGCGTGCAGCGCGCCATGAACCTGCATTACAACCACGGCAAACCGCTGTCCGCACGCAAGATCGATTCGATTTCAAAACGCTGGCAGCCGTGGCGCTCGGTCGCGACCTGGTACCTGTGGCGCAGCCTCGACCCGATACCGGTAGAATACTGACCGTCAGAACGATTTCTCGATCACACCGTGCCGCTACCCGCTTCCGACGAACCGGTTTCCCGCCGCATCTACCTGGGTTTTCTGTGGTCGATCGGCATTCTCGCCCTCATCCTGGTGATCGGCACCGCTGGCTATCGCCTGATCGGCGGCGAGAAATATTCGCTGCTCGATTGTTTCTACATGACCTTCATCACGATCGCGACAATCGGGTTCGCCGAGATCGTCGATCTGTCGGAGCATCCGGGCGGACGCGTATTCACGGTATTTATCGGCTTTGCCGGCATCGCGGCAATGACCTACCTCACCTCGATCGTGACCGCATTCCTGATCGAGGGCAGAATCAACGAAGCATTAGGGAGGCGCCGCATGGAAAAACACATTCACAAACTCACGAATCACTACATCATCTGCGGCATAGGGCGGGTCGGACGCAATGTCGCCCATGAACTCACCACGACCCACCACACCTACGTCGTGATCGACGAGGACATGCAATCCATCGAAATCCATCTCGAAAAATTTCCCGGCCACATGTATATCCATGGCGACGCGAGCGACGACGAGGTGCTGCAGAAGGCGCACATCGAAACCGCGCGCGGCGTGTTTGCGGTCACCGGCGACGACAGCAAGAACCTGATGATCGGCCTCACCGCCAAACAACTCAACCCGGTCACGCGGGTGGTGGCGCGCTGCCACGAGGTCCGCAATTTCGAGAAGCTGCGCAAGGCGGGCGCCGACGCGATTGTTTCGCCGGACTTCACCGGCGGACTCAGAATCGCCTCGGCAATGATCCGGCCGCACGTCGTGACCTTTCTCGACCAGATGCTGAAGTCCGACGAAAATCTGCGCGTCGAAGAGGTCATCGTGCCCTCCGGCTTCGTCGATCGCCCGCTCGGCGAACTCAACGTGCCCAACCGCAATCACATCACGCTGGCACTGCGCGACGGCGCCCATTGGGTGTTCAATCCGGAGCTGACGCACCCGCTGCGCACCGGCATGACGCTCGTCATCATGGCCACGCCCGCGGGCCGCAAGGCGGTCGAAGCGGCAATCGGCTGGGTCTGACGCACCGGGCGAAGCCCGTGAAGGGGGAAGGGGGAAGGGTCAATGCACTCACGCCGTCCCGACCTCACGCCCTCCCGACCTCACCGCATCCAGGGGACTTTTAACGCCACGCCCGCCTTTGTTCATGACGTGGGTGTAAATCATCGTCGTCTCTACGCTGGAATGCCCAAGTAACTCTTGTACGGTTCTTATGTCGTATCCGTTCTCCAACAAGTGAGTCGCAAATGAATGGCGCAATGTGTGACCCGCCTTAACTACGGCTATGCCGTGCTGCGCAGCTTGGTGGCACGCGAACTCGTCGCTGCCGGCTTAAGCTGCGAATTGGGGCTCGGACACAAAAGCACTGAGAACCCTTTTAACCTCGCGGATGATTTCATGGAACCGTATCGCTATACCGTCGAGCGGCATGTTCGGCGGCTCGATTGCGAAGCTCCGCTCGACAGTGCGGCGAAGAAGGATTTGGTCAAATTTGTCGAAAGCGACGTTTCACTCGGCAAGCAGGAATATCGACTAATGCCCGCTGTTCGCGAAACGGTTGCGAGCTACGTTCGAATCCTGGAAACGAACAAAGGGCAACTCACGTTGCCCGTCGGCTAGTGGGCATTAACGGCTGGCGCGTTATGTGGGTAATTGCCGTATTCGACTGCCCAGTCACGACGCGAGAAGAAGTCCGCGCCTATACACAATTCCGCAAACAGCTATTGAAAGAAAATTTCATCCGGCATCAATATTCGGTGTACCTTAAACACTTCGCGACCATGGCGGCGGCCCAGGCGGAAATCGATCGTCTGAAACCCGCGGTACCGGAAGGCGCGCACGTTGCTTTTTTTATGCTCACGGACATGCAATATGGCCTTACACGCGAGTTTTTTGGAAAGAACGCCAAGAAGATTGCCCCGGATGCTCCTGAGCAAATTGAGCTTTTCTAAGAAAAACACCCGTCAACTCATAGAGTTGACGGGATCCAGAGTATATCAAGCGTTCCGATGGTGGGGTGTCGGAACGGCAACGATTCCGACGCGGCGGATTACACCCGCCCCCTCGAAATCGGCGCGTCCCGCGCGTTTAGCAAAAAAGTTCAAACTTCGTTGCAGCAGGCAACATGAAACGGATAACGTGGTCTTGAAAGTTACATTGTAGCAATCCGGGGTGAGAGCCGATCATGCCATGCGCGAGCGCGCGTGGCCTTGCTTGCGAAGATTCATGGTGGTAGCCTGACATTTGTTTTGATTCCACGTGCAGACATTCCATGGTTTACCGCGCTGCTCTTTGCCTGATTCTCTGCGTGGTTCCCGGACTCGTCGGATTGGCGGCCACCACTGCGGGCAAAAATCCCACCCACTTAGAGGCCGCCGCTAGCGCTGAATCAGCGGTCGCGGATGTGTTTCCATCCAAACCCGTTCGCCTGATCGTGCCGTTTGCCGCAGGCGGCGGCGGGGATGGCGCTGCCCGCCCACTGGCGCACGCCCTGTCAGCGCGTCTTGGCCAGCAGGTTATCATAGACAACCGCGGCGGCGCGGGAGGAATCATCGGCATGGAGATCGCTGCAACAGCCGCACCCGATGGCTACACTTTGCTTCTCTCCACCGCCGGTTTCACTGCGCT
>JAYVME010000505.1:0-3071 GCA_043759115.1 Betaproteobacteria bacterium
CGACGTCGGCCGGATACGGCGTGCACTCGTCGAACACCATCACGATGTCGCTATTCAGCACGCGCTGTATGCGCATCGACTCCTCGGGCGTGAGAAAACACGCATCGCCATTGACCGGCGACTGGAATTTGACGCCCTCCTCGCTGATTTTGCGCAACTCGCCGAGACTGAACACCTGGAATCCGCCCGAGTCGGTGAGGATGGGCCCGTGCCAACCCATGAAACGGTGCAGGCCGCCGTGCGCCGCGATGACTTCGAGCCCGGGCCGCAGCCACAGGTGAAAGGTATTGCCGAGCACGATCTGCGCGCCAATTTGCACCAGTTCAGCCGGGCTCATCGCCTTGACCGTGCCGTAAGTGCCCACCGGCATGAACACCGGCGTTTCGACGACACCGTGCGCCAGCTTGAGGGTGCCGCGGCGCGCGGCGCCGTCAGTTGCTGTGAGCAAAAACTGCATCAGGATCTAGCCGCCGATGAACGCCGATGAAAATAAAAAGCAAACCGTAGAGAATTCTTTTCTATAGCCGTTGCTCATCATTTTTTTGATTTGCGCTTGCGGCGCTGCTCGACCTTTGCAGCGCGGTTCAGAATGTCCAGTAGTTCCTGATTGAGCGGCCGTTTATTTTTTTTCGCGACCAAAATCAGCGTCAGCAGATCTTCATCTTCGATTTCAACCAGCACGTCCATCGCACCCTCCCGGTGTTGCTACCAGACGGCTTTCGGATAATGCTTGCGAATCAGGCGGTCGCTCGTAACCAGATCGGCATTGTCGAGCGACGCTTGCGCGACGATCAGGCGGTCGAAAACGTCCCGGGTCCACGTCATTTTATGAGCGTGTTCCATTACCAGTTCCATCGAACGATCCTCGATTGCAACGCCCAAGCTTCGCTTCAGGTCCATGATGATCGTTCGCGGCGCCGCTGTAATGCGTCCGATTTCCTTGAGATATTGCAATTCCAACACGACGACCGGACTGACGCCGACTGGCTCGCGGTTAATCAGGTCTGCGGCAAACTTGCCGAGGCGTTCGGCCTCGCCGGCATAAAGCCAAAGTACGACATGCGTATCGAGATAAACGCTCACTTGAGGCGCTTGCCCCATTTCTTGCGCCACTTCGCGTCGTCGAACGTTTTGACGCTCGCCAGACGACCGGCATCGCCCGCGATAACACCGGGCCTTTTCACCAGATTGGCGAGCTTGTCGCGCGGATCGGCGGGCACGATGAGCACCTTCTTGCCGCGCAGCTCGACTTCGACCGGCACGCCCTTCCTGATCACGTCGTCGATCACGCGATAGAGGTCGGACCTAAGCTTGGTTGCCGTGATGGTCATGAGCAGTATTCCCGGTGACGGTAGCTGCTATTCTAGCCCGACTCCTTTACGTACGCAATCTATTTTAAATGCGTACGTTTAGGTCTGCCGTGCGACACCGAGACTTGAAATTCGATCACGCGCGCAGCTTTTCGAGCGCGCGCCGCATGCCGTCCGGCATGGGCAGCGGCCGGTGCGTTTCGCGGTCGCAGCAGACGTGCACGAAATGTCCCTGTGCGGCGGCGACCTGCTCGTCGTTCCTGAAAATGCCGATCTCAAAGCGCACGCTGCTGGTGCCGAGGTGCGCTGCGCGCAGGCCGCAATGCACGGTATCGGGAAACGAAATCGGGCTGAAGTACTGGCACCCGGTTTCCACCACCAGGCAGATTGGTCCCGTGTCCATGCTCAATATGCCTTCACGCAGCATGTATGCATTGACCACCGTGTCGAAGTACGAATAGTAGTTGACGTTGTTGATGTGGTTGTAGACGTCGTTGTCCAGCCAGCGCGTGGTGATCGCGAGGAAATGCGGATAGCGGTCGCGCGTTTCGGGTTGTGGTTTACTCATGTTTCTACACTCATGCAACCGCCGATGAACGCCGATCAACGCCGATGAAACAAGAACGCCCCCCTATATAAATCATATAAAAAGATAGCGTATTGATCTTTTCTCTGTGAACTGTGGCTAACGCTTTGGATTTTGATCTTATCCGTATTCATCGGCGTGCATCGGCGGTTACAAATCATGCCTTTCAATCAGCATCGCGTCGCCATAACTGAAAAAACGATATCGCTCCTTGACTGCATGGGCGTACGCGCGGCGGATATTATCCATGCCCGCGAACGCCGAGACCAGCATCATCAGCGTCGAGCGCGGCAAATGAAAATTCGTGATCAGCCGGTCGACCACTTGAAACCGGTAGCCCGGCACGATGAACAATCGCGTTTCGGCGCTGCCCGCGCGCAACGCGCCGTCTGCCGCCGCCGATTCGAGCGCGCGCAGGCTCGTGGTGCCGACCGCGATCACGTTGCCGCCCGCCGCCTGCGCGGCAGCGATCGCATCCGCCGTCGCCTGCGGCAGCGCATACCATTCGGCGTGCATTTTATGCTCGGCAAGGTTTTCCACGCGCACCGGCTGAAAGGTGCCGGCGCCCACATGCAAGGTGATCCAGGCGAGCCGCACGCCGCGCGCCTTGAGCGCCGCGAGCATCATTTCGTCGAAATGCAAGCCGGCCGTCGGCGCCGCTACCGCGCCCGGCGCCTGCGCATAGACCGTCTGATAGCGCGCGTCGTCGCCCGCATCGGCGGCATGCGTGATGTAAGGCGGCAACGGCACGCTGCCCGCGCGCTCAAGCAGCGCGAACACGTCCGCGCAATCGATAAAGCGCAACTCGAAAAATTCACCGGCGCGGCCCAGCACTTCCGCCATCGCGCCGTGCGCTAGCAAAAGGCGCGAGCCGGCGCGCGGCGTCTTGCTCGCGCGCACCTGCGCGAGCACGCGCTCGTGATCGAGCACGCGCTCGACCAGCACCTCGATCTGGCCGCCGCTGTCCTTGCGTCCGGTGAGCCGTGCCTTGATCACCCGCGTGTCGTTCATCACCAGCACGTCGCCCGCATTTACGAGTTCCAGCAGATCGCGAAACCGCCGGTCGGCGAGTTCGCCGCTGCGCCCATCGAGATGCAGCAAGCGGCTCGCGCTACGCTCGTCGGCGGGAAACTGCGCGATCAGCGCGGGCGGCAGGTCGTAATCGAAATCGGAAA
>JAYVME010000506.1:0-7225 GCA_043759115.1 Betaproteobacteria bacterium
AACAAACGGCTGTTCCCGTTGATTAAGTTCCGGACCATGTGTGTAAACAGTGAAGCGATGCAGTCCCGGCTCGATCACCTCAACGAGGCCGGCGGGCCGGTGTTCAAGAGCCGCGACGACCCGCGCGTCACGCACCTCGGGCGGTTCCTACGCCGCTCGAGCATCGATGAGTTGCCCCAGCTCTTCAATGTGCTGGTCGGCCATATGAGTTTGGTCGGGCCGCGGCCGCTGCCGCTGCGCGACGTCGAAGGCTTCAAACTCGACTGGCAGCGCCGCCGCTTCAGCGTTCGGCCTGGCATTACCTGTCTCTGGCAAGTCAGCGGCCGCAGCTCGATTTCCTTCGACCAATGGATGCGACTGGACATGGACTACATCGACCGTCGCAGTTTGCTGCTAGACTTAAGCATTTTACTGCAGACTATTCCCGCCGTACTAAAAAAGACAGGCGCTCACTAATTGGTCGGAACAATTCGACAAGAGATCACCCACAGGCGAAACGGCCTGGTTTTTTCATGTTCGCCAACCGCGGGCCGCAAACCACGGCTTGGATGATGTACCATTGGTTTTACTAGCAGCCTGTCGGACGTGGGACGTAAATCATTGTTTTTATGTAAATGTCATAGCGTGAAAAGTTTTGAGCCTTACAATTAGTCAATATGTTACGCATTCACAAAAGTCCAAGTCCGACAGGCTCCTAGGATCGGGTGCCTCGGAACTTACCGACTGGGTTACTCGGACACACGCACATTTGGAGCCCCTGTCATGATTAGAAAGTGTTGCCTACTAGTAGCACGCTACGTTTCCGTTATCGTTCTTACCCTCCTCACAGGCGCCTGCGCTACTAAAGCCGTGCAAACGGTGGTTCGAGAAAATGCCCCCGCCGCGCCGCAAGCTACTGTACCAGCCCCGAAGAAGTCAGTGCGGCTAGGCCCCGGTGACCTGGTCGATGTTTTCGTGTGGGGCTATGGCGACTTCTCACGGCGTGCAACGGTGCATTTCAATGGAGCGCTACCTTACCCGCCATTAGGTGAGATACCCGTCGCCGGAAAATCGGTCACCCAAGTCGAGCAAGAAATCCGCGCTGCGCTCACCGATTTCATCAAGGAGCCGATCGTCCGCGTAAGTATCGCTACGCTGCGCCCACAAAAGGTCCACGTCCTTGGCGAGTTGAGAAACCCCGGAGTGTATGCGCTGAGTACTCCCAATACGACACTTGTCGAGGCCGTCGGAATGGCGGGCGGCATGACGATCGATGCCCGGCAGAGGGGTGTCGTGGTCGTACAGCGCACGGACACGCAAGTCCAGATTCATACGGTTGATTTCCGCCAGATTACGCGCGAGGGCAATACCGCCGCCAACTTGGTCCTTGCCGAGGGCGATGTCGTGTACGTTCCGCCTGCATACTTGGCAGATATCGCGCGCGAAGCGCGGCGCATTACCGACATCGTCGCCACACTGCTAATTATCGAGAACGCGACGATTCTGTTCGAATCCTTCCTTAAGGCGCTCACGCACTCGGACACTCGCCCGGGCGCGCCCCAAACGACGGTCATCGTCCGATAACCAGTGTATGCGCGTGGAACGGATCGACAACGAAGCGGTACTGCAAAGCCTAAGTGCAGATTAAGGTCGGAATTTGGCTACGCGAGCGTCGGGCGCCCACTGCATTAACAGGATGCTATCGGTAACATGAACGCATTTCCAGCGCTGCGCATCGGAATCGATGCCACCGAGGCCGGTATCGCAAACGGCGAGCGCGGTGGTGTCTACCAGTACATACGCCAGCTGATCCGGCACGTTGGCGCCGCTTCGCCCGACTCCGAGCTGCAACTCATGTTCGCGCTGCCGCACTACCGTCACACCAGAACTATCCGGAAATTTGTCGCCGGATTCCACGGTCAGAACGTCGTGAGCCGGCGCTGTCCGCTGCCGATACGCTATCTTCGCCGCTGGCGCATTCCGGTTGAAGTTTTCCTCGGTCGGATTGACGTGTTCCATGCTCCGGCCCATCTGGGCTTGCGCTGCCGTAGCACCCCGGTGGTGGTCACCGTGCACGATCTTTCGTATCTTCGCGACCGCGGGGGCGAGAGTGCGCCGACCGAACTGAAGCCGCATGAGCGGAGCCTATGGAAAATGCGGCGTGCATTCTTCGCCGAGATAGCCGAGCGTATCGAGGAGTCGGTGCGGGAAGCACGCCTCGTCATTGCTGTATCCGGGGCAACCCGCGACGATCTTGTGGCGGCATTCGGAATCGCTTCCGCAAAAGTGCGCGTGGTGCACCTGGGCGTGCGAGACGACGTCAGGCGCGTAGATGCGGACGTATGCGCCGCTGTAACCGCGTCATACGGCTTGCGCACACCATACTGGCTCTATGTCGGCGTCTTGGACCCAAACAAAAACTTGGTCACCATGGTGGAAGGATACGCCCGCTACCGCCGTCAAGGGGGAAAACGCGCGCTGGCAATCGCCGGCAACTCGGCGTTCTACGGCGCGGTGCTCCAGCATTGGGCAAGAAAGCTGGGCATCGAAGACGACGTACGGTTCCTCGGCTATGTCCCGGATGCCCACCTCCCCGCGCTTTACTCCGGCGCGACTGCCGTCGTGATGCCATCGCCGCTGGAAGGATTTGGGTTGCCGGCGCTTGAAGCCATGGCGTGCGGCACGCCGGTGATCGCCGCGGGTGCAGGCGCGCTGCCCGAGGTGGTTGGTGACGCTGGGCTGCTGGTCGAGGCGTCCGAGCCGCAGCAGTTCGCCGAGGCGATGCAGCGGATCGACGATGATTGGGCGCTGCGCGCGGACTTGGTGGCTGCGGGCATGCGCCGCTCTGCACAGTTTTCCTGGGAGCGTGCCGCGCACGAAACCTTAAGCGTGTATGCAGAGGCCGCTGGGAGACAACGGTGACGGCAATCCGCGGTACTGTGCCAATGCCTTCAGTATCGGACGCGGACGATGCCCGTACCATCCTCGCGGAGGCGTTGTCCTTGTATCGGATGGATCCCGGCCTCGCGCTGCACCGTGCTGCCGAGGCTGCGCTATTCCGTCGGTTGGTGCTGCGCGAACCCATCCTCGATCTGGGTTGCCATAACGGCGATTTCTCGTGGCTCGCACTGAGGCCGGTTGCGGCGCAAGCGGGCATAATCGGCAGCGATCGTGATCTTGAGGGACTGGCCCGATGCCGCGCACGCGGCGTGCACTGGGGGGTGGTCGGGCTTGATGCAACCCGGCTGCCGTTCGGGGCAGGTGCATTCGGCAGCGTGATTTGTAACTCCGTCCTGACGCACGTCGATGATTTGTACGGCGCGCTGCGCGAGATCGCTCGCGTGCTTGCACCCGGTGGTGTTCTGGCAGCGACCGTTCCCACGCCGGCATTTCACGGGTTGTTCGCGCCGGTGCGCCTGCTGCACGCGTTCGGCTTGCGCAGTACCGCGCAGCGCGTCGCGACGGGCTACGACCGCGTTTGGAACCAGCGGCACTTTCTGAGCGAGTCGGAATGGCGGGCGCTGCTGGAAGGCGCGGACTTGTCCCTGGAATCATGGACCGAGTATCTGGGTCCGCGCGGCTCGCTGCAGTGGAGTAGTTTGTTCTTACTGACGCGCGTCGGCGTCGGCCGGGCGACGTTGGGTGCTCTGCTGCGGCGCCTGTTTCCCGCCGGAGCGGCGCGCAGCCGATGGCTCGAGCGCAGACTTGCCGATTGGCTTGCTCCCGCGCTCCGGCTAGACTCTCCCGGCGGTTCTGCGTTGATGCTGGCGCGCCGGGTCGGAACCTGATCGTGCCCGGCGCAGCATGCTAGTGGTACCCGCGTGTAACAATGCTTCTACACGATTTTCAGTCTTCAGGTCGGTTCAACGATCATTTACTCGCCGAAAGAAGGATGGCACGGCACAAAATGTTGCGAATCAGGGATCTATCGAGGGAACGTCATGGGTGCAGCGGCAGGCTTCGCTTGCGCCCGCGGTGGCACGCGTGGCTGCACCGCGCGGGAGGTGCCGCTTGAGGTCGCTGGTAATGACAATGCTTGATCTCGACCAGGAGCCGAATCAGCGCACGCATCACGTCCTGCGCGCCATGGCCGAAGTGTCCACCGAAACTATCCTCGTAACCAAGGTCAGGACGCTCGACCGCTCGCTGCGCGCGTTCGCGAGCAATGCCCTGCGCTGGTCGATCGCGGAACGCCAGGAAGGCGCCGTGCGTATCCTGCGGCTGCATCCGTTTCTTAATTACGCGCAGGCGATGGCTGCCGGGCTCGTTCAAGGGCAAATGCTCCAGCCGTCACCATGGTATCGCCGGGCATTCGCCGTGGTGTTGAGCCTATGCGGCATTGCGCGCGATATTTTCCTCATACCCGCCTTCGTCGGTGCAGTATTGTTCAGGACGCGCGGGAATTTCGATGTCTGCGTGGTCGATAACCCCTGGACCGGGGCGGCCGCGCTACTGCTGCGGGCACTAAAGCGCGTGCGCAATGTGGTGTACGACGATATGGATTACGTGGCTGGGGGCCAGATGCTGCGCGTGCGGCAACTTTACGTGGCTATGCTTGAGCGCATGGCGATCCGGCGCGCCGACCTCGTAGTATCCGCGGGCTGGCTGCTCGGGGCCCACCGCAGGAAAACCACGGGCCGCGACGTGCTGGTTATACCCAACGGCGTCGATCCACAGCGCTTTGCGCCGCCGCACAAACGCGGCGCTCATCCGCCGACGCTGGTTTATGTCGGCAACCTCGCGCACTACGCGGGCGTTGATCTCGCGATCGAAGCGCTGCCTCTCATCCACAGAACGGTGGCCGACGCGCGCTTGCTGGTGGTAGGTGACGGCGACGCGCCGTACTGCGACGGTCTACGCAGGCTGGCCGAGGCGCGTGGGGTCAATACCAGCGTCGAGTTTCGCGGCCGTATTCCCTATGACGCGGTTCCTGCCGTGCTCGCCGAATCGGATATCGGACTGGCCACATTCCGCGACACGCCGCTCGGCGCGTTTGCGTTTCCGTTGAAAGTGATCGAGTACTTCGCGGCAGGTCTGCCGGTGCTGTGCACGCGGGGATCGGAGGGCGAAGAAATCCTGCGCCGTCACCCGGCGGGTCGCGCCGTTACTTTCACCGCGACAGACTTTGCCGCTGCGGCCATCGCGTTCCTCACTGAGCCGGAGGCCTATCAGCGCGCGCGTGAGATCGCGCTGGAGGCCGCGCGGCTGTTCACTTGGCAAAGCGCGATGCAGCGGGAACGTGAGGCCATTCTCAGGCTAGTGACGAACGGCCATAGTCGCATCACCGAGAAAGTGGTGTAGTCCATGCGGTTCGTACGGGAAACAGGTTTGGCGCCGCGGGTCGCGCTCGATTGCCGACTGCTCGACTGGCCGGGCGTGGGGCGCTACTGTATTGAGCTCGCCAGAGCCCTAGTAAAAACGGCACCCAATCTGCGTTTCTTCTGGCTATGTGCTGCGCGGGATTGCGACCGGCTGCCGACCGCTCCGAACGCCTCGCCTTTGGTCGTCAGCGCGAGGCCATTCAGCATTTCAGAGCAGATCGTTGTGCCGTATGTCTTGCGGCGAAACTCGATCGATTTGCTGCACGCACCAACGTCGACGACGTTACCGCTTCTCGCGCCGCGCCTGGTCGTGACCGTACACGATCTCATTTTGCGGCGCTTTCCGGAATTTCTGCCTAATCCGGTTGGGCGCGCCTATTATCGGGTTATGACGCGAGCAGCGATCGGGCTTGCGCGGCGCATCATCACAGTTTCCGAATTTACGCGGCGCGATGTCATCAAGTCCTGGCCTGGGGTCGAAGGCAAGACCCGCGTAATCTTGAACGGCGTGGCGTCCCGCTTCGAGCCAGTGCGCAATACCGAGAAGTTGTGTGATATGTCCAGCCGCCTCCAGCTACCCGAAAATTACGTGTTGTACGTAGGCACGCGCAAGCATCATAAGAATCTGCCGCGTCTGCTCGAGGCCTACGGTCGCCTTTCGGCGGTGCAGCGCGCGCGCTGTTCCTTCGTGCTAGTAGCGCCTCCCGACAAGCGCTATCCGGAAGTCGAGGATATAGTGCGCAAGACGGGCATTGGTGCCGATGTGCATTGGCTTAGCAACGTTGAGGACGAAGATCTGCCTGCGCTCTATACCCGGGCACGCTTCGTGGTGCTGATGTCGATCTACGAAGGATTCGGTTTTCCCGTATTGGAGGCCCAAGCATGTGGCACGCCAGCGCTGGTCGCCGCCGCCGCATCGTTGCCCGAAGTGACGGGAGAGGGAGGTATCTATGCCGACCCCTATGATGTCGCGTCAATACATCGAGGCCTGGAGCGAATGATTGAAGACAACGCCTTGCGCGATCGCCTTGCGCGTAGTGCGGCAATCAACGCGACGCGCTTTCGGTGGGAAAATGCCGCAGCGGAGGTCGCCACGATCTACCGTGAGGTCCTGTCGTGAACGGACGGCGCATCCGGGTGCTCCAAGTCATCACCAGTCTCGCCGGCGGCGCTGGTCTCTATGCCTATCAGCTGACTCGCCACCTTGACCCGAGTCGTTTTGACGTAAGACTCGTCTTCGGGCCGGGTTATCCACTGGATGCAGTCGTGAAACGAGAACACCTGCCTCACACCGAGCTGGCGTGGACGCGCCAGCTCAATCCTCTGGCGACTCTCCGCGGCATGTATCAGCTGGCGCAGATCCTGCGCATGCAGCGGTTCGATATCGTGCACACCCATTGCTCGCTGGCCGGCGCGGTGGGGCGGGTGATGGCGCGCCGTTTCAAAGTGCCGTATGTGCTGTTTTCCGTGCACGCATTCGCCTCGCACGAATACCAGCCGGCGTGGCGCAAACGCTTGTTTCTGATGATCGAACGCTGGCTCGACCGTTTCACCGACCGCTATTGGGTGACGACAAACATTGTCAAGCAGCAAATCGTGGCCAAACGCATCAGTACTGCTGATCGCGTGAGCGTCGTGCCATTGGGTATCAACATACCGCCCTTGCCAACTGCCGCGCAACGCCTCCGCGCCCGCGCGTCGCTTGGGCTGGAAAACAATGCTCTCATGGTGGCGGCGGCCGGACGACTGGAGCAGCAGAAAGGCTACATCTATCTGCTGCGGGCGTTCGCGGACGTGCACGCCGCGTTACCGGCGGCACGGCTGGTCATCTTTGGCGATGGACCACTTTATTCCACTCTGCGCACCGAGACCAGTCGTCTGGGTCTGGATCGCGTGGTTTTGTTTGCCGGCTGGCGCACCGATCT
>JAYVME010000507.1:0-7212 GCA_043759115.1 Betaproteobacteria bacterium
CCTGGTCGAGCGCTGCGACGTCGTCATCACCGCCAGCGGTGATTGAGGGTCGTGCACGACGTGGTGTAGCCACGTCACGCCCGCCCTCGAAGAACGCGGTGTCCCCGCGGTCATGATCGTCACCGACATGTTTTCCAAATTCGCGCGCCGCATGTCGTCGACGCAGGGCTTTCCGTACGTCGTGATCGCGGAAACGCCCAACCCGATCCGCCAGCTCGAACCTGAAGCGCTGCGCCCGCGCGCGGAAGCCATGATTCAGACGGTGATCGACGGTCTCACGCTGCCGCCCGCCGAATTGCAGGCGCGCATGCAGCACCTGATCAAAGAAATCCATCCGCCGGGTGTGGCACGCTCGACCGTGCCGGTATAACAAATGACCCAGGCACAAACGCAACTTGAAGCCGCTTCGGTCGCGGAACTCCTCACACGCAGTTACGAACACGCGTACGAGCAGGGCTGGACCGACGGCCTGCCCATCATTCCGGCGACCCCCGAAGCCGTTAAAACATTCGTCGCCGCGTCCGGTCGCAAGGCCGACGACCTCGTCGCACTCCTGCCGCCGCGCAAAGGCCGCGCAACGGTCGAAGTGATCGCGGTGAACGCCATCATGGCCGGCTGCCGTCCCGAATACATGCCGGTGGTGATCGCCGCCGTCGAAGGCGTGACCGATCCGACGTATCCGCTGGAATTGATGCAGGTGACGACCAACCCGATGACGCCGTTCCTGCTCGTGAACGGCCCGGTGCGCAACACGCTTGAAATCAACTATGGCACCGGCTGCCTCGGCCCGGGCTGGCGCGCGAATGCCACCATCGGCCGCGCATTGCGCCTGGTGCTGATCAACGCCGGCGGCGCGCTGCCCGGCGTGTATTCAAAGACCAGTTTCGGCTCGCCGCTGCGCTATTCGTACATCTGCGGCGAGAACGAGGAAGAAAATCCATGGACGCCGTTTCACGTCGACCGCGGCTTCAAGCGCGAAGACAGCACGGTCACCGCGTTCAAGGCCTCCAACTTCTGCAATATCTCGGGCGGCGAAGGGGTCGGCGCCGAGGAGATCCTGCGCCAGATCGCGACCAACATGCCGCCGATGTACGGCGGCGGCGACGGCGTGCTGCTCTTGCTCGGCGTCAATCACGCGCAATGCCTGTTTGAGGCCGGTCTTACCAAGCGCGACATCCAGCAGCGCCTGTGGGAGCTCGCGCGGCTGCCGATCTCGCACTTCGCGGAGGCGTTCTCATCAACCGAGCGCGCGGCCGGGCGCGGCGATGACCAGACCGTGTGGCGTGCGAGCGGTCCCGCTGAAATCTACATCGCGGTGGCCGGCGGCGCCGGGCCGCAGAACGTCTACATCGGCGCGGGCATGCCGCAGACACGGCTGATCCGCGGCGCATGAGCCGCACATCAGAAAAAAACAGCGCGGAGAGGCAAACCATGAAATTCGCATTTGTCGTCCACAACGCGTTGTACTGGTCGAACGTGATGGCGCTCCTGAAGGAAGCCGGCATCGATTACTACACGCGCTGGGACGAGGTCAAAGGCAAAGGCCACGGTACCGAGCCGCATCTCGGCGAGGGCAGCTTCCAGAGCATGAATTCAGTGCTGATGATCGCGTTCGAAGACGAAACGCCGCTCGATACGCTGATCAAGAGCATCACCGCGGCAAACGCAAAAATAAAGCGCCCCGACGACAAAATCCGGCTCTTCCAGTTGCCGCTGGAACGCATCGTCTGAAAGCGCGCGCATCGCCTCGCGTTTCGCTTACAGAAGCTGCCTGAAATCGAGCCGCCCGCGCGTGAGCGGCGGGCACCAGAAATAAGCGCCGGTGACCGGCTGCGTAAACTTGAACAGCGCATCGACGATGCCGTCCTCGCCGCCCACCATGCGTCTCAATTGCGCTTCGAACGCGTCGAGCGAGCGGCCGAAAGCGACGAATACCAGGCCGGCGCGTGTCGCGTCGTTCCACGGCATCGAACGGCGCACGACGAATGCCTCGGGCGTAAAACTTTCCTGCGCGGTGCGCTTCACATGCGAGGACGCGGGCGCATCCGCCAATTCGAAGTTATCGCGCTTGCGGCGGCCGATGCTGTTGTCCTGGGTTCTGGCGCTCAGCGCATTGAAGCGGTCGAAATCGTGCGCCCATTGCTGCACGGCGACGAACGTCGATCCGTCGAGCCCCGCGCCCATGCCGTCCGCAATCGCCGCCACCACTGCTTTTTTATTTTTCGGATTTTCGGTACCGTCCTCGTAGCCCGTCAGGTCGCGACCCGTGCCATGCCGGAAGGCGTCGATTGCGGCATCGAGCATGAACGCCGGCGCCAACGCGTGCTCGATTTCGCGGCTGCGATGAAAAAGTTCGCCGCGTTCCGCGCCGCGCAACCAGCACCATAACGCCGCAGGCGTGGACGGCACCTTCGCATCCTGGCGCGCGCACGCGGGAAACCGGCGCATGCCGGGTATTGTGCAGTCCAGCGCGCGCAATAACGACAAGCCCAGGCCGACGACGCAGTTCTCGCCGTCGACAAGATCGCGCAATGCGCGCAATGCCCTGCGCGCCCGGGGGCGCGAGGTGAGGCTGAACGTCAGATAACGTCCGTGTAACGGGACTGGCGCCAGCACGCCGGGCTGAAAATTATTCATAGGTGGCCTGTTTTCAGAGTGCAAAATATTGTCAGGCCACTGCGTAGCGCTTCAACGCGGCCTGGTCGAACTTGAGACCCAGCCCCGGTTTGGCCGGCACGCTAAGTTCGCCCTTCACCGGCTGCGGCACTTCCTCGAATAGCCGGCCCGACCACGGCATGTATTCAACGGTGAGGCCGTGCGGAATCGCGGCCACGAGGTGCACCGAGAGTTCCGGGCACAGGTGGTTTACGACCGGCACGTTGAACGCTTCCGCCATGCCGGCGATCTTCATCCAGCCGGTGACGCCACCCGCGCGCAGCACGTCGATCATCACGATATCAACCGAGCGCGCTTCCAGCATGTGACGGAACGGTGCGATGCCGTACACGTATTCGCCGCCGGCGACCGGCGTGGCGAGCGCCTCCGCGACGCGCGCGAGTCCGGCGTAATCGTCGTGGGTGGTGACGTCTTCCAGCCAGAAGAGATTAAATTCTTCGACGCGGCGGCCGATCGAGATCGCCTGCCGCACGTCCCAGCGCTGGTTGATGTCGCACATCAGATCGATGTCCGGACCGACCGCATCGCGCATGACGCGCATGCGCTCGACCTCGCGCTCCGGATTGGTGTCGCCCGGCAGCGCCAGTTGCGTCTTCATCTGGCGAAAACCCTTCTCGACCAGTTTCTGTCCGGACCTGGCGAGAACATCGAGCGGGAAGCCCCGCATCAGCGCGCCGCTCGCGTACGTCGGCACGCGCTCGCGAAATCCGCCCAGGAGGCGCGCCAGCGGCAGATTCAGAGCCTTGCCCTTGATGTCCCACAACGCGATGTCGATCGCCGCCAGCGCCAGCGTGAATATCCCGCCGGGACCGCTCGTGCCGGCCGCCGCCCGCAGCTTGGCCACGACGGCTTCGATCTTCAGCGGGTCCTCGCCCACCGTCAGCGCGCCCAATGCGTCGATCGCCACCTTCAGCGCGCCGGTCAATGCGCCGCCGAAAAAACTGAAGCCTATGCCTTCGACGCCCTCATCGGTGCCGATGGTGAGCGCGACGAAATCGCGCGTAGCACCGGGGGTCGAGGGTCCGTCCGCGAGCGGTTCGTCGGCGGGCAGTTTCACGATCTGCGAATGGATGTGGGTGATTTTCATCAGGGTCTCGGGTTGGTTATGGATAAGGCGAAGTGCACTATATAAGAAGCCATCGCAAAAATCCAAAGCAGTTTTTTGCCGCCGATAAACGCCAATGAACGCCGATAAAAGCGAAACGCAAATCACACGGCTACAGAGAATTGTTTTTGAATTTATCGGCGTTCATCGGCGGTTACGCACTGTTTTGCTATTTGGCGAGACTCGCTTTCTGCGCGAACGTTTCCTCGCTGCGCCGCGGTTACAGCAATTTCAACAACGTCAACGGCACGATGGGCAACGTAATAAGCGAGGCGCGCTTGCGATCGACGAACACCGTATTGGTCGCGACGCGTTGGGTCTGCGCGCGGCCTTCGGGTTCGCCCGTATTCGAATTGCCGTCGTAGCGCGGAAAATTGCTCGACGATATATCGAGCCGGACACGGTGGCCGGCCTTGAAAAGATTGCACGTTGCGAACGGCTCGATCGCAATTTCATACACCTTGCCGGGCGTCATCAGCGCGGGTTTCTCCCAGGATTTACGGTATCGGCAGCGCAGAATGCCGTCGCACAGATTCATCGCGAAGCCGCGCGGATAATCGGCATTCGGCGGATGCACGTCTATGAGCTTCGCCGTGAAATCGGTATCGACGCAGTTCGACGCGACAAAGAGCCGCACCACGATGGGCCCGATGACCGCGACGTCTTCGGTAAGCGGCGGCGTCTCGAACACGAGCACGTCGTGGCGAGCGGCGAGCGGCAGGCCCGGATGGCGCGCGCCGAAAAAACGCTCGTCCTCGCATTGGTTGAACGCGCCGCCGACGAACACCGGCGCCCCGGAAGTGAGCGGCCCGCCCATCGTCGGCACCGGATGCGCCGGATCATAATCGTAGGCGCGCGGCACCGCGTTCGCGACCGGCTTCGCGGGTGTCAACTGTCCGTCCGCGTGCAAGTAGTAGTTGGTGTATTTTGTTTTCGGCAGCGGCCAGTCGCTGCCGGCGATCCAGCGGCCGCCGTGATCGAGGCGTCCGTCGGCATTGCGCTGTCCGGACCCGCCGCCCATCAGGAACAACCTCACCGCCGGCTCTTTGTCGACACCATTGGCTACACCCTTGACCCAATGATCGAACCAGCGGCTACGAAACGCGCGCCAATGCGGCGCCAGGTTGTTGTCGATGGTGGCAGCCGCGCCGAAATCGACGTCCCCCGCAAAAGTCTTCGAACGGTCGCCATGCGTCCACGGTCCCATGATGAGGCGCACGGGACCGCGCTTGATTTTCTTCAGAGCGACGTAATTGTCCGTCGCGGTACGTATGTAAGCGTCGTACCAGCTCGACATGTGTATCTGCGGCACGTCGGCAAAATTTTTGTAAAAACCCTCGGCGTAAATGCCGAGCTGCTTCCAGTAATCGTCGAACGCGCCGTGCGTCCACTGCGCGAACAGATAATCCTCGTACTCGGGCACCCAGCGCACCGGGGAAAAGCCGGGCTTCCACGGCATGACCTTGAACCACTCGATGAGATCTTCCGCATTGAGCGCCGCGCGCACCACGGGGTTCGCCTTGGCGAGCGGGCTTTCCTTGGCCTGGTTGAAGGCCCACGTCACCTGCTTCATTTCGAACGCGCCGCCGCTGCGGATGCCCGATAGATAAGCGTTGGAGAACGCGCCCGAGTCGATCACCATCGCCGCGAGCGCCGGCGGATTCAGGCAGGCGAGCGCGCCCTGCGTGTGCGCCGCGTATGAAAGTCCCATCGTCGCGATCTTGCCGTTGCACCACGGCTGCGCCGCGAGCCAGGCGACGGTGTCGTAGCCGTCCTCGCCATCGCTTAAGTACTTGACGAACTCGCCCCCGGACGCATAACGGCCGCGGCAATCCTGATAGGCAACGATATAACCCTGGCGCACGAACCACGCCGCCACTTCCGAACGCGGGCGCGACTCTGTCATGCCGACATCAATCTCGGAGCGCGAGACCTGCGTCTTGCCATACGGCGTGCGCTCGAGGATGACCGGAAACCTGCCGCCGTCCGCCATGCCGTTGCGCGCGGGACGATAAATGTCGGTCGCGAGTTTGACGCCGTCGCGCATCGCGACCATGACGTCGCGCGCGACGACGAAGTCGTATTCAGCCGGCGCTGGCGATTTTGAATCGGCGGACACGGACATGACCCCTGAAGGCGCCGCTATTTTCTCGACGTCTCGCGGGCAAGCAGATTGAACTTGCCGTCCGGGTCGACCTGAAACTCGCCGCGCCGCACGTTTTTCAGCCGCCCGTGCGTCAGCCACTCCAAAGGCGCCGCATGCAGCGCAACGTGCTGTTTTTCCCACACCATGACAGTCCTCCTATGTTTCTATTTTCCACAAATCATCCCACAATTCCAAGACAACCATTGGTTGCCGGCAAAAGTGCGGGAAGAAGTGAAGGAGTGAACCTTCACCCATTCACGTTTTCACTTCTTAACACTTTCACTCCACCGCGTCTGTCCTGAGGCCGCTGCCATCCCAGCGCGCGAAGCGGAAGCCTCGCTTCAAGAGCCCTTCGATCACGCGCGGCAGCGCCTGCACCGTGCGCCCGTGAATGTCGTGGAACAATATGATGCCGCGGCCCTCGTGCGCCGCCTCGTCGAACACGCGCTGCGCAATCGATTGCGGAATTGGATCGGCCCAGTCGCGCGAATCGATGTTCCAGATCACCGAGCGCAAGCCGCGATCCGCCACCTCCGCGAGGACGAGCGGGTTGCGCGCACCGTAGGGCAGGCGAATTCCGACATCACGCAATACTACCGCAGCGCGACTCGCTGCGGACGCCCGACGCCCGGGCGAACCCGGTTGCATCGGTGCTATTCTTGGGGCCTGTGCTTGCAACGGATCGCTTTCCCCCTGACCGGCAGCATGCGGCCGGAGAATTAAAAACACCCGAAGGAGAAATTTTGCTGACTAAGGTTTCCATGACCGCGCGCCGCGCGTGCGCGTGGCCCGCCCTCATATGCGGCGCGTCGATGCCGTCGTTAGACGCATGCGCCGCCGACAACGCGAGCGCTTATCCCGCGCGTCCGGTCAGATGGATAGCGCCGTTTCCGCCGGCGGGCAGCATCGATCTCGTCGGCCGCGTCGTCGGCCAGAAACTTTACGAAGCCTGGGGCCAGCAGGTCGTTATCGACAATCGCTCCGGCGGCGGCGGCCGTCTCGGCACGCAAGCCGCCACGACGGCGGCGGCCGACGGCTACACCCAGCTTTTCACGTTAAATACCTCGTTCACGATAGACCGCAGCCTCTTCAAAAACCTGCCGTACGATCCGGATAAAGCGTTCACGCCGATCACGATCGTTGCATCGACGTCGCAATTGCTCGTCACCAATCCGTCGTTTCCGGTGAAGAACTTGCGCGAATTGATCGCGCAGGCGCTCGAAATGGGCCTGATCGAACCGCAGGAAAAAGCGGCGTGGCTGGTCGAGCGCTATGGCTTTGACAT
>JAYVME010000508.1:0-7203 GCA_043759115.1 Betaproteobacteria bacterium
GAACGTCGAATTCAGCCTCGAAGCGGGCGCCATGCCGCGCGCCGAGCGGCAGTCGCGCGCGCGGGAAGCGCTGAGCCTCGTCGAACTCTCTGGCTTCGAGGAGGCGTTTCCGCACCAGTTGTCGGGCGGCATGCGCTCGCGCGTAGCGTTGGCGCGCAGCCTCGTCACCGCACCGACGATATTACTGATGGACGAGCCGTTCTCGCGGCTGGACGCGCAAACGCGCGCGCAGATGCACGAAGAGCTGCTGCATATTCACGAAATGAAGCATATGACCATCGTTTTCGTCACGCACGACGTCGAGGAAGCCGTAATACTCGCCGACGAAGTCGTGGTGCTCGCGCCCCGCCCGGGGCGCGTGCGCGAAAGCGTGCCGATCGCCTGCGCGCGGCCGCGCGACCCGACCCACCCGCAGGCGATCCAGTACATCCAGCGCCTGCGCGCATTGATTTGATCTGCGGGCCAGTCGTCTTTATGGTAATTTCAATTATCCAATCCAGCCACCCCCGGCAACCTTTCATCTTCTTCAGGAGATCAACGTGAAACCCATTTCGATATCGCGCCTATTCCTCGGCCTGCTATTTGCGGCCTGCCTGCTGATTGCCGACACCGCGCTGGCGCAAAAACTCCGCGTCGGCTACTGGACGAGCGGCGTAAGCCTCGGCTTCGGCTCGGTCCTCGAAGAGGGAAAATTTCTGGAGAAGGAAGGCCTCGATGTCGAGTTCATCAAGTTCGGTGACGTCAATGCGCCCACCAAAGCCATCGCGGCCAACGCGATCGACATCGCGATCGGCGCCAGCGCCGCGGGCGCGCTGAATATCGCCGCGGACGGCCTGCCGATCAAAATCATACTCGGCACGCAACTCGCGGAAGCGCAATTCGTGGTGCTCGCCGATTCGCCGGTCAAATCATTCGCCGACTTCAGGGGCAGGAAAATCGGCATGTCGCCGCCGGGCAGCGCTACGCACGCGATTGCGGCTGCGCTGCTTGAATACAACTACGGACTCAAGCCCGCCGATTACACCGTGATACCCGGCACCGAACCGCGGCTCGCGCAATTCCTGATCCAGAAAGAAATTGAAGTCGCCGCCATCCGCTCGACCACCGTCGCGCAGATGAACGAGGTCAAGCTGCGCAGCCTCGGCAACTTCCTCGACGAGTGGAAGAAACTGACCAAATCGAACGCCGTGCCCTATATCGGGATCGGCATTGTGCACAACGACTATCTCGCGAAGAACCCGGACGGCGTGGTGAAGTTTGTCGTCGGCATGCGCCGCGCGCTCGAATTCGGCAGCAAGCACAAAACGCAGGTCGCCGAAATCCTGCAAAAGGCCGCCAACATGCCGGCCGCCGACGCCAAAGCGTACGCCAGCCTGTGGGACAATATTTACCGCGTGACGTTCGAGCCGCAGGACATCGCGACGCTGAAAAAAATGAACGACATTTTCAAAGCCGGCGGCACCGCGAAGAAAGACGTGCCCGACAGCGTGTTTTACGCCGAGCCATACAACAAGTCCAAGCTGATCAAATAGCCGCAGCCGTGAGCCATGGCCTCCGATGCCAAAATCTGCACAAGCAAAGCCGCGCACGTTACACTTGCATGTCGAAAACAGCCGCAAGCGCCAGGCGCTGTTTCATTTGACCGAACCGGTCTACGCGGCTGCCGCGCAGCGTCACCGCGCTTTGGCCAGGCGGCTCAAGGTCACCATCGGCTGGGACGGCGACATACTCGATGAGGCATTAAAAACCGCGGACATGATTATCAACTCGAATCCGCCGCGCGAGCGCTTGCGCGAACGCGCGCCGCGCCTGCAATGGATCCAGACCACCGGCGCGGGCATCGACGGGCTGATGCCGCTCGACTGGTTGCCGGCCGATATCACGCTCACCAACAACAGCGGCGCGCACGGCGACAAAGCAGAAGACTACTGCGCGATGGCGCTGTTGATGCTGCAAACCCGCACGCCAGAAATGATCGCCAACCAGCACAATAAAAAATGGGAACCCATCTTCACCGTACCGATTGCGGGCAAGACCGCGGTCGTGATCGGCTTCGGCGACCTGGGCAGCGCGGCGGGACGCGCTGCGCACAAGCTCGGTCTCAAGGTCATCGCGGTCACGCGCAGCGGCAGGGCCGGCCGGCCCGCGGACACTGCGTGCAAGGTGACACGCATCGACAGCGTTTTACCGAAAGCGGACTTCGTGATCGTCGCCACGCCGCTGACACCGGGCACCAAGGGACTCGTGAACCGCGCGCGGCTCGACCTCTTGAAACCGACAGCGGGACTGATCAATATCGGGCGCTCGCCGATCGTCGACTACGAGGCGCTGCGCGACAAGCTCGACAAGGGTGAACTCGCCGGCGCGCTGCTTGATGTGCACAGCCCGGAGCCGCTGCCCGCCGATTCGCCGCTATGGACGACGCGCAACCTCGTCGTCACCCCGCATATCTCGTGTGACGATCCGCGCTATATGGATTTCCTGTGCGACGCCTGGTTCGCGAATTTCGCGCGCCTCATCGCGGATAAGCCGCTCACGAACCAGGTCGATCGCAAGCTCGGATATTAGAGGCGGGAGTAAAGCGTGAGGCGTGAGGCGTAAGGAGTAAAATTCGGGTTTAAAGCGTCTCCTCACCTCTCACTCCTCCCCCCTTTCCAAAAAAATGTCTTTACCGATATTTCACATGATCGATGGCGCGCCGGATCCGGTGGCGCCGTTCAGCCACGCCGTCGAGCAGGACGGCTGGGTGTTCGTCACCGGCCAGATGCCGTTCACCGGTACCGCCAACGACTCCGCGTACCCCGACGGCATCGAAGCGCAAACGCGCCAGGTGATGGCGAATTTGCAGCGCGTGCTCGGCGGCTGCGGCCTCGACCTCGGGCACGTCGTCTCGGCGCGCATTTTCCTCACCCATTTCAAGGACGACTACGCGCGCATGAACGAGGTCTACGCCGAATATTTTCCGGCCGGCAGGCGCCCCGCGCGCACGTGCGTCGGCGTGAGCGGGCTCGCGCGTGACGCGCGTATCGAAATTGATTTCATTGCGCGCCGCCCCTGACATGACACCCTCCGCCATCGCCAAACTCGCCGCGGCCCAGGCGCCGAAGCCCGGCAAGCTCACGCTCGACCATGTCGCGCATTTCGTGCCGCATATGGACAACGCGGAACCCGCGCTCGAAAAACTCGGTTTCACTCTCACGCCGTTTTCGGCGCAATCGCACCGCCTCGAACCCGGCGGTCCGCTGATGCCCGCGGGCACCGGCAACCGCTGCGTCATGTTCAAGCGCGGCTACATCGAATGCCTGACGCCGACCGGCGATACGAAGGTCGCCAATCAGTTGCGCGCCGCGATCATACGCTACGTCGGCGTCCATCTGATCGCGTTTGGCACGTCCGCGCCCGACATGGATCATGCGCGGCTCGCGCAGGAGCACTTTGCGCCGCTCGAACCGGTCGCGTTGCAGCGCCGGATCGGCACGCCGCATGGCGAGGACACCGCGCGCTTCACCGTCGTGCGCGTGCCGCCGGGCACGATGGCCGAAGGCCGCATTCAATACTGCCAGCATCACACGCCCGAACTCGTGTGGCAACCGCAATGGGTGAAGCACGCGAACCGCGCAACCGCGCTGACCGCGGTCATCCTCTGCATGGAAGACCCGGCGGACGCCGCCGCGCGTTATTCACGCTACACCGGACTCAAGGCCATCGGCGAAGGGGATCGTTGGCACATCGATACCGCGCGCGGCCGCCTGCTGTTCAAGTCACCCGCCGCGATCCGGCGCGTATTCAATGTGGAGCCGGTGACACTGCCCTGGATCGTGGGCTACGCGCTGGCGAGCAACAATATGGAAGTGACCCGCAAGCATATCGCCGCCCTGGACTTCGCGCACGGGGCACTCGACGCCGAGCGTTTTTACGTGGTTCCGCCCGCCAGCGTCGGCGGCATCATCGTGTTCGAACCCGCGAAAAGTGCGGGGCTTGAGTTTGGCGCTCATGCGAGTTAAAACTTCAAGCAAAATGGAACCGCCGATGCACGCCGATTGACGCCGATAAAATCAAGAGCGATATCGGCAAATGCGCCTGCCATGAAATTTATCCCGAATTTACATCTGCGTTCATCGGCGTTTATCGACGGTTAACTGTCTGTAATAACTTTCTAAAAATGCGAACTTCTGACAACATTCAATTCGACGAATCATACGACGTAATCGTCGCCGGCTTCGGGCTGGCCGGCGGTATTGCCGCGTTGAACGCGACGCAGGCTGGCGCGAAAACGCTGCTGATCGAAAAATCATCGGTTCCCGGCGGCCTGTCGATCTGCTCGTACGGCGCGGTACGCAGCGCACGCGATCCCGAACAGGCCTTTGTCTATTTGAAGACGACCAACGACGGACGCACGCCGGACGACGTGCTGCGCGTACTCGCGGCCGGCATGTGCGAGCTTGAAAGCTATGTGCGCGGGCTCGGTAGGATTAACAATGCCGTTATCGCCAACTCGGTGGAGGAAAACGCGCTGCGCGAGAAAAGCGGCGACCCCTACCGCCGGCAGATCAGAGCCAACTATCCGCTGCCCGGAACCGACACCTTCTATCACACGACGGTGATCGATATCCCCGGCTTTGATGCGCGCGCGGCTTATCCGTGGGCCAATGGCGCGCCGGGCGGTCCGAAGCTATTCAGGATTGTGCATGAACATCTGTTGAAACATGACGTCGAAATCCGCCTCGCCACGCCGGCCGTGCACCTCATCGCCGACCCCGTTACACGCGAAGTGCGCGGCGTGCGCGTTTCAACCAACGGCGTGGAGCGCAATATTGAAGCGCGCCGCGGCGTGGTGCTCGCGAGCGGCGGTTTTGAGGGTAACGCGGACATGAAAGCGCAGTTCATCGAAGGCAAACCGGTACTCAATGCCGCGGCGCGCATGAACAACGGCGACGGCATCCGCATGGCCCAGCATCTCGGCGCGGAACTGTGGCATATGTGGCACATTCACGGCGCCTACGGCTTCAAACACACCGACGAAAATTATCCATACGGCATCCGCGTCAAGCGCATGCCCGACTGGTTTCCCGGCGAATCCGGCAAGGTCAACGTCAGGATGGCATGGATACTCGTCGACCAGGCGGGCAAGCGCTTCATGTCCGAATATCAGCCTTACACGCAGGACACCGGCGTGCGGCAATTGCAGCACTTCGACGCCGTCACCCAGCGCTTCCCGCGCAATCCTTCGTTTCTGGTCTGCGACGAAGACGGCCGCAAGATGTATCCGCTCGGCAAAGCGACGTCGAACGACGAAGGCATACGCTACGAATGGAGCGATGACAACCTGAAGGAAGTCGCACTCGGAATAATCAAACGCGCCGACTCGCTGGCCGGACTTGCGCGATTGCTCGACATCGACGCTGCAACGTTCGAACAAAGCGTGGCGCGCTGGAACGCCTTGTGCGAGCGCGGCAGCGACGAAGACTTCCAGCGCCCGGCCGGCTCGATGACACCAATAAAAACACCTCCGTTCTACGGCGCGCCGGTATGGGCCACGCTCTCCAACACGCAAGGCGGCCCCGTGCACGATGCCGGGCAGCGCATCATTGACGTCTACGGCAAGGCTATCCCACGCCTCTACTCCGCCGGCGAACTCGGCAGCTCGTTCGGACATCTCTATCTGTCGGGCGGCAACATTGCCGAATGCATCGTCACCGGCCGCATCGCGGGGCGAAATGCTGCAGCCGAATCCTGAGTCCCAATACCTACCTCCCAAACAAAGCTTTCATCGCTAAGGACGCAAAGGACGCGAAGGAAAATCCAAAAAAGAAGGACAACGTCGAAACTGACCGAATCCTGAATCCTGCGTCAGGGAGCCTGCCTGCTGCCGACTCTGGCTTGACCGTAAAACGATTTCATGATAGATAGACATCTCGTAATACACCCGTGAGGTCACCATGTCAGTTGTCACTATTTCTCCTAAGTTTCAGGTGGTCATCCCGCAGCGAATACGGGAGGCCATGGGATTGGAACCCGGTCAGAAAGTACAGGCAATCCAGTACGGGGACCGGATTGAATTTATTCCGTTGCGGTCAGCTAAGTCGATGCGCGGATTTGTGCGCGGTATCGATACCCGCGTGCCGCGCGACCGGGATCGTGTGTGAACGTCGTCGACTCGTCAGCCTGGCTCGAATATTTCGCTGACGGACCCAACGCGAGCTTTTTCGCGCCCGCCATTGAAGTAACCGACGAACTGATCGTGCCGTCAATCACATTGCTGGAAGTATTCAAGCGACTCTTGCAGCAGCGATCAGAGAGCGATGCCCTGCAAGCCGCCGCAATTATGCGACAAGGGAAAATCGTCGACCTTGACGGCGCGCTCGCCCTTTCCGCGGCCAAGCTTGGTGTCATGAGCAAGCTCCCGCTGGCGGACAGCATTATTCTCGCAACCGCGCGTCGCTACGACGCTACGGTCTGGACACAGGATGCGGATTTCGACGGCCTGCCGGGCGTCAAGTACCGCGCCAAGAAAAAATAACTGCGTCGTCACGAGTCACAATGCTGCATCTAAATATTGAGAAAAATAAGGCAACGTCGAATCTGATTGAATCCCGAATTCTCGATCCAGCTTCTGGAAGCCTATCTTCTTGATGGATGACATAGTCAAGCGCACAATGCCGGAATGCAATCCCCCTACTACACGTCGGGCCTGAATGAGAGCGTGAAAACTGCTTATGTCCATAACAGAAGCCAAGCCGGTGTACTACGAGTTGGTTATCGCCGCGGCTTCCCCGGCCACGGAGATTTGGCTCGGAGACGAAGACGGGCATTTCGTTCAGAAAGAAATTGGCGCGCTCAGGACGAGTCTGTTGCCCGGTCACTACACGGTGGAATTTGGGCTAGGTTCTCCCACATTTCCGATCGGCCTCACAAAGCCGAGTCAGTACACGCAGGCAGAACTCGCTGCTGGGCCAACTTGTTCTCGCCCCAATCTGAAATTGTCACCGGAATCCTGAATCCCGCCTCTTTCCGTCTTTCGTCTCTCGCGCGGCGTCTCTCCTCGCTCTTAATCCTGAAGGCGCTTGGCGTAACAAAGTTCTTCAAAGGACTCGGCTGGGCGTTTGCTCTTTTTATTCTAGGAGCTTTGCTAGTCTCAATCTTCATGACGATCAAGAACACATAATGCGTAGGGGCATGTGGATTCAGGAATCCTGCGCATGA
>JAYVME010000509.1:0-7201 GCA_043759115.1 Betaproteobacteria bacterium
GCTTTCGGCGCGTTGGGGTCCGGCTCCTCGCGGTAGACCACATCCATTTCTTCCGTAATCGCCAGCCCGCGCGGACTCAACATGTCGGTCTTGACGGTGACGAACACCATCTGCCCGTTACGGCCCGCCTTGACGATGACGTCCTTGATCGAGGCTTCCTTTTTTACCTCATCGCCGATGCGCAGCGCATCGTGCATCCAGGTACGGCGTCCGGCGTTCATGCGGCGCGGCAGCGGCACCGGCGGCAGGAAGTCGCCGCGCGTCGGGTGACCGTCGTGACCGATTTGCGACTGGCGCACCACGCGCGGGAACAGCATCGTGTGCCAGCCCGGCGGCAGCGGGTCGCCGAACTTCGGCACCGGATCGTCGCGGTCGAGCGTCGCCGCGAGCCGGTGCACGGACGGGATGGTCACGTAATCGACATCGGTTTCGCGCTCGCCGATCCAGTCTTTGAGCTTTTCGAGGTTCTGCGCCACTGTTGCGGTCTCCTTGCGAGCAGTTATGCATGCGGAGGCGTGATTCTAACAATTTTTGCGCGCTTGCTGAGCGCGGATATTGTGTGCCGCGCGTCACGCGCCGCGGCCATGGATGCGATGAGCCTGTTGCGCAACGATCCGCAACAGGCCAGGAACCGGGGAGTATGCGGTGATGGTTCCCCTGATTTGATAAAGCACCCTCAGTCGGCTTTGGCGCCCGAGTCCTTTACGGCTTTGCCCCACTTCGCGATTTCGGATTTTATGTAGGCCGCGAACTGCGCACGCGTGTCGCCCACCGGCGTGAACGCGAGCGTGGCGAGACGCTCTTTCACGTCGGGTTCGTTGATGATCTTCACCATCTCGGCATTCAGCTTGTCGAGTATCGCGGTGGGTGTTTTCGCGGGTGCGGCGATGCCGATCCAGCCCACGGCTTCGAAACCCGCATAGCCGGACTCCGCGATGGTCGGCAGGTCGGGCAGGAATTGGGAGCGCTTGAGCGTCGCGATGCCGAGCCCGCGCAATCTGCCCGACTTGATATGCGGCAGCGTCGCCGGTATCGCGTCGAACATGACCGGGATCTGGCCGCCGATTAATTGGGTGTGCGCCTCGGCGCTGCCTTTGAACGGCACGTGATTGATCTTGATGTCGGTGGTCGCGCGGAACATCTCCATCGTCAGATGGCTGGTCGAGCCGTTGCCGAGCGACGCGTAATTGATCTGGCCCGGTTTGTCTTTCGCCGCCGCGACAAACTCTTTAACTGTCTTGTAGGGGGTGGACGGGTTCACTACCAGCGTCTGCGGTGTCAGGCCGAGCGTGGAGATCGGTGCGAAATCCTTGATGGCGTCATACGGCAGCTTCGCATACAGGGTCGGGTTGATGCCGAAAGCGCTCGACACCGCCATCGTCAGCGTATAGCCGTCGGGATTCGCTTTGGCGCCCATCTCGGTGCCGACCACACCGCCCGCGCCGGGCCGGTTGTCGACCACGACCTGCTGGCCCCAATCCTGGCTCATTTTCTGCGCGATGATGCGCGCGAGTATGTCGGTTGAAGTGCCAGGCGTGAACTGCGCAATGATACGGATCGGCTTGGCGGGGTACTCGCTGGCGGTGGCGGTGGCGGTCACCAGCGCGGCGACGACAAAAGCAAGAGTGGCGTGCAATTTCATAGGGGTTCCTCCGGTAGCGCGCCATTATAGGATGTGGTTGCGTTTGTGGCGCCGCGCCGCCGTATCCTGACCGCCGCGGAAATTAGTGTCAACAACGCGGGCGCGGGTAGCCCACCGGACGGTGGCGCACGGCCGATCAACAAACTTGCTGTTTTAGCTAAATCAGCATATTATTTTCCCGTGGAAACCGTAAATGCGACACAACTGAAAAACCGCCTGGGCGAGGTCCTGGCGCGCGCCGCGCTGGCGCCGGTCGCTATCGAGCGGCATGGGCGGGTCGTAGCGTGGCTGGTGCCGCCGCCCGGCGCAAAAGCGCAAACGGGTAAAAAACGTCGCGTGCCGCGCTGGAGCCGGCGTGACGAAGAGCGCGTTGTCGCTCTGTGCGCACGCGGCGATTACCGTCCATCGCGCTGGCTGCGCGCTGGCGATCCGCATGTGCTTGCCGGCGTCGCCGCGATGCTGGCATCGCACGAGGCCTTCGAGCGCACGCGCATGCTCGCGCTCGCCGAACGTTTGCATCCGGGGATGAGCACGCCGGGTGAATTCGGTCGCTGGCTTGCCAATTCACCCGTGCAGGCAGCACGCTTTCTGCCGCTGCTGCGTCAGCGCATGCGCGAGACACCAGAGCGCCGGCGATGACTGCTGCGCGCAGCCCGCCGCCGGCACTGCGGCCCGATCCTGAATATCAGAAGGCGTTCGCGCAGATCATGTCGCGCATCGAGCGCGCGCTGGGGCCCAAACGTCCCGCGAAGCCGGTCGTCGCCTGTGTCGCCGGAGGGGCCGCCATGCACTTTTACGTCGGCGGCCGTTTCACGAATGACATCGATGCCAAGATCATGGCGCGCGTGATGCTGGATGCGAAAGACCTGCAGGCGGCTTATCGCGGCGAAGACGGCCATGCGCGGCTGCTCTATTTCGACACACAATATAACGACAGTTTTGCGCTGCTTCACCAAAACGCTTATGACGACGCGCGTCCGATCGAAGTGGCGGGCGTCGATTCCCGCCGGCTCGAGGTCAGGCTGCTCACGCCGCTCGACCTGGCTGTTTCCAAGCTCGCGCGTTTCAGCGCGCAGGACAAGGATGACATCCGGGCGCTGGCGGGCGCGGGATTGATTACCGCCGCTTCGCTGCGCCGTCGCGCTGAAGCGGCGCTGCCCGATTACGTCGGACACATGGAGCGGGTCAAGACGTCGATCAATATTGCCTGCAAGCTCGTCTCGGTCACTGCCGGCAAACGCAACCAATGACGCGACAACCACGGTCGTGGGGTTTTTCGCTGAACGGCGCGGCGGCGTCGTATACCGGGGATGAAAAAACTGTGAGCGGTAAGGCGTGAGGTGGCGGTGGACTCAAGCATGACGCATCTGCTTGGCGCGTTCATCCAGGGCAATATCGCGAAGAAGAGGAAGCTTGTGCGGGAGGCGAGGATCAAGGCCGAATAATCGGCGTCGCGCCGATCCCGTCACCCGAAAAGTTATAATCCGCTCTGCGCGCGACGAGACGGCGGATTGGCCTGATTTGATCGCCGCACAATTCAAACTCAACTGAAGGCGGAGTCATGGCGGACGGCCACGCAAGCGAATCCAAAATCCTGGCGACGTATTGCGCACGCACACCGCGCGCGGCAGAGCTTCATCGCAAGGCGCGCGGCGTACTGCCGGGCGGCATCGTGCACGATTCGCGGCGGATGTCGCCGTACGGGATCTACGGCGACCATGCGCTGGGATCGCACAAGTGGGATATCGACGGCAACGAGTACGTCGATTACTACGGCGGTCACGGCTCGCTGCTGCTCGGACACGGGCATCCGCAGGTGCTGGCGGCGGTGCACGCGCAGATCGACAAGGGCCTGCATCTCGCCGCGGCACACGAGCTCGAAGTCGAATGGGCGCATCTCATCCAGGAGATGGTGCCGTCGGCCGAGCGCGTGCGGTTTACCTCGTCGGGAACGGAAGCCACACAGCTTGCGATGCGGCTCGCGCGCGCGGCGACGGGGCGGCGCAGGGTCGTACGCTTTCTTACTCATTTCCATGGCTGGCACGATCAGGTTGCGGGCGGTGTGCACGATCATTTCGACGGCTCGGCGAACGTCGGCGTGCTGGAGCAGGTCGCGGAGAATACCACGCTCGTTAAACCGAACGACGTTGCCGCTGTTGAAAGAGTCCTCGAAAGCAAAGACGTGGCGGCCGTGATGCTGGAGCCGGTCGGCAGCAGCTCGGGCATGGTGCCGACGCCGCCGGAAGTGCTGGGCATGCTGCGCGAGATTACGAAGAAGCACGGCGTGCTGCTCATCTTCGACGAAGTGGTGACCGGCTTTCGCGTTTCTCCGGGCGGCGCGCAGGCGTATTACGGCGTGATCCCCGATCTGACGACGATGGCGAAAATCCTCGCCGGCGGCATGCCGGGCGGCGCCGTGGGCGGGCCCAAAGACATACTCGACTGGCTCGACCACGAAGCCACGCACGCGGCCGGGCGCGAGCACATCAACCATCACGGCACGCACAATGCGCATCCGGTCAGCGCCGCGGCGGGAATTGCGACGCTCAACATCATCCGCGGGTCCGACGCGTGCGCCAAGGCTTCGGCAACGGCGGCCACGCTGCGCAAGGGAATGAACGAAGTGCTCGAAGACGAAGGCGTGCCGTGGGCCGTCTACGGCGTGCATTCTTTCTTCAATATCTATTCGAACCCGCAGGGCCACGCGATCAAGCCTACCGCATTCGATACGAGCACCGTGACCATCGAATCGTTGAAAGGCCGCAACGAAGCCATGCTCGGCAAGCTGCGGCTCGCGATGCTCAACAACGGCGTCGATCTCAAAGGCTGGCGCGGCGGGATACTGTCCGCAGCGCACACGCAGGCGGACGTCGATCTCACCGTCGACGCGTGGCGCAAGTCGCTGCGCGCGATGAAGGAAGAGGGATTGTTGGCGGGAGCCAGGGACGCCAAGGTAGTGACCGTCTGAAAGACGGTTGCTGGCAACGGCATACAACCTGGCTTGCCATCAGCGCTTGCATATATGTCAAATATGACATATACTGCCTTCGATGAGCAAAGCGGACAAGCCGCTGGTTTGGCTGCACGGCGAAATCAAAACCCCGCCGCTCTCGGCGAATGCACGCATCGAAGCCGGGGTGATGTTACGTCGTTTGCAACGCGGCGAGAATCTCGCGCTTCCGCATTCCCGTCCCATGCCCGGTATAGGCAAAGCGTGCCATGAGTTGCGCGTGCGGGATGAAAGCAGAACCTGGCGGATCGATTACCACATCGACGCCGATGCAATCGCGATACGTGAAGTATTCGCCAAGACGACGCAACAAACACCGCAGTCGCTAGTCAAGATATGCAAGGCGCGGTTGCAAAGGTATCTCGCTACATGATGTTTACAGGAGCAATGCAATGAACAGCGCACGACTCAAAAAACTGCGGGCCGCCGGCTGGAAAGTGGGCGACGCAAAGGACTTCCTCAAGCTGAGCGATGAGGAGGCCATGCTGGTCGAGTTCAAACTTGCTCTGGCCGACGCTCTCAAGCAAGCGCGTCAGAAGCGCCGTATTTCCCAAACGGATCTCGCGCAGCGGCTCGGTTCCAGCCAGTCGCGCGTAGCGAAAATCGAGGCGGGTGACCCTTCGGTATCGCTCGATTTGATCGTGAAAGCGTTATTCGCAACGGGCGCGACCCGCCGCGAATTGCAGCGCGCATTCTCGATGACGGAAAAAGTGGTCGCTTGAGGCAGCGGCCCGGAGCCGGTGGTCGCCGCGTTCTCACCTTGAATCGGATTTATCCAATTGCTAGCGCCAAACGTCTGAAACAATTCCAAATGCAATCCGTCGATGGATGTATAACAGACATCGCACGGCTATAATGAGTCTTTTGATGCGAGAAGCAACTCAGGGATGGAACAATGACGCAGAAAGTGCTGACTCAAATCGATAAGGACGGTAACGCGACAGTCGCGTTGAATCGTCCCGAAGTGCACAACGCGTTCAATCCGGAAATGGGCGTGCAACTCATTACGGCGTTGAAAAAACTCGAGGCCGATCCCAAAGTGCGCGCAGTGGTGCTGATGGGTCAGGGCAAGAGCTTTTCGGCGGGCGCCGACATCGAGCATATGAAGAAGAGCGCCAAATTCTCCAAGGAACAAAACTTGAAGGCGGCGCTTGCCTCCGCGCAGATATTCCATACGCTTTATGCGCTCAAAAAGCCGACCATCGCGCGCGTGCACGGCGCGGTACGCGGCGGCGGCGTGGGGCTGGTCGCCGCCTGCGACATTGCGATCGGCTCGCGCGACGCGACGTTCCGGCTGTCCGAAGTGCGACTCGGCATTGTCCCGGCCATGATCAGCCCGTACGTCGTCGCGGCCATCGGCGAACGCCATGCACGGCGATACTTCGTGTCGGGCGAGGAATTCGACTCCGCGGAAGCCTTTCGCATCGGGTTATTGCACGATATCGTCGAACTCGATCACTTGAACGCGAGGATCGGGGACATGCTGTCGCAACTGTATTGCGGCGGCCCGAAGGCGATCGTGGCCGCGAAGCAGCAGATACACCGCATCGCCCATCCGGGCATTACGCCAGCCGTCGTCGCGGACACCGCCAATACCATCGCCGAAATCCGCGCCACCAGCGAAGCGCAGGAAGGGCTTTCGGCGTTCCTGGAAAAACGCAAAGCGGCGTGGATAGAACCGGCGCTGCAAAAAAAGGTTAGAAAAAAAGGTTAACCGCCAAGGCGCCAAGGCCGCCAGGAAAAACGAAAAGATAGAGTCGGAAATAAGTACAAATCAGAAAACGGGCCAGCTGCTTTACACCGCGTCCTCTGTGCTTTCTGTAGTCCATAATCTAGTGTGGTTTTTCTCTTGGCGGTCTTGGCGTACCCCTCAAGGGGGTATTAAAAAGAATCTTGGCGGTTCAAACAAGGTTTTAAGATGAACGTTCCCAACAAAGTAAAAATGGTCGAAGTCGGCCCGCGCGACGGCCTGCAGAACGAAGCGCAGAATGTGTCGACCGCGATCAAGATCGAACTCATCGACCGCCTGACCGACGCCGGACTGCCGGTAATCCAGGCGACCGCGTTTGTGTCGCCGAAATGGGTGCCGCAGATGGCGGACAATGCCGCGGTGATGGCCGGTATCCGGCGCAAGACCGGCGTGCGCTATCCCGTGCTGGTTCCCAACCGCAAGGGCCTGGATGCCGCGATTGCCGCCGGTTGCGATGAAGTCGTCGTGTTCGGCGCGGTCACCGAGGCATTTTCCAAACGCAACACCAACTGCACGATAGACGAGGGACTGGCGCGTTTCTCCGAGGTGTGCGCCGAGGCGATTACGCGCGGCCTCAGGGTGCGTGGTGATGTCTCGGTAAGCCTCGGCTGCCCGTACGAAGGCGAAGTAAAACCCGCCCAGGTGACACGTGTTGCGCGCGAACTCTACGCAATGGGCTGCTACGAAATCACGATTGCCGACACCATCGGCACCGGCACGCCAGGCAAGACGCGCGCGGTGATCGAAGACGTCGCGAAATACGTGCCGGTCGAGAAACTGGCGGGGCATTTTCACGACA
>JAYVME010000510.1:0-3045 GCA_043759115.1 Betaproteobacteria bacterium
CGATTCCTGCCAGGCCCAGGCCCGCGATGCTCAAGTATTCGTCGTCGGCCGCAGTATCGTCTGTGGACGATGGCGCCGCACCGCGTCATGGTGCGTCGAGTCCTGCCCCTGGTAGACGCCGCGCTCCCACGTCCGCTTCAATGGGTCGCTCACATGCAGCTGCATGCCGCCGATGCCGTGGATCAGGATGTCGACGGTCTCGCCGTCCTGCAGGAAGCCCAGACCTTCGTGATTGGTGCCGCAGGAAAGCACATCGCCTGAATTGAGGGTCATCACGGTGCTGGCGAACTGGATGATTTCCGGCACCGGATGTTCCATGTCGTCGGTGTTGTAGTTGTGGCGCAACTGACCATCGTTCCAGAATTGCACATGCAGGTCGTTCGGGTTGGCGATTTCGTCGGCGGTGACGATGCACGGGCCGAGCGGTGCGAAGGTGTCGAAGGACTTGCCGAGCCAGCTCATCGGCGGATTCGACGGCCAGGTGCGGCGACCTTCGCCGCGCGCGGTGACGTCGATCATGCAGGTATAGCCGAACACAGCGCTCTTCCAGTCGGCCTGTTTGACCATTTTCGCCGGGCCCTTGATCACGATCGCCAGTTCGGCTTCATGCATGAACGACCAGGGCTCGGTGAATTCCGGCAGACAGATGGTGTCGCCCGGACCTACGACCGCATCCGGATTCTTCATGAACATGTTGAGCGGCCGCGCTTCGCGCTGCGCGTGCTCCCAGTAGTTGGCGATGCAGGCGAGGATTTTTCCCGGGCGCGGCAGCGGTGGCCCGAGCCTGATGCTTTCCAATGGATGGGCGGCCTCGTCGCGTGCGGCTTTTTCAAGCGTCGGCCGCAGGGTTTCAAAGTCGTCGATGATCTGCTGCATCGTCAACTGCGCGGTATGTCCCGGACGCACCTGGCGGGCAATGTCGACCACACCGCGGTCGGTCAGCACGCCTGGCGCGAGTGCGCTTCCATCCGGCTGACGGTACAGGACTAGTTTCATGGAATCTTTCGTGGCGATCCAGGCTTCGGGGGCAATCTCACAACTCATAAAGTATTCCTCAGGAGAGGAATAAAGTCAACGAGTGGCGGCGAACGATGATCCTGACCTCGTTGCGGCGCGCCGCTGGCCTGCATCGGCGTTCGGTGCCGAATGCACGACATCAAAGCGGCCGGCGGGCATCCGGCTACGGCACGCTTCATTGTCGCCGCCGCAAGTGCGTCCGGGTCGCGGGGCACACTTGCCATTGACAACCGGCAAATCCGTTTGCTGCCGGAAATTTCCGGAGGGCGGCGACTCCCTGATCCGGGAGCCCGAACGGGTATTTTCAATCCCCTGAACGGCGAATTGGAGGGGCCGGCGCTGTGCTAGCATTGATCGCGATACGAAATGGAGAGGTGGCGCGTGCGCCCACCCGTTTGGCAGCAACCCCGACTATCCTGATGTGAGGCACAAAAATGACGCGTCGCGATGAAGCTGAAGATCCACGCAGACGATTTCTCATTCAGGCGCTGTCCGCCGGCTTGTTTACTGTCGGTGCGGCCGACGCGCGCGCGCAGAGCGGCTTTTTCGGCACGCGTCCAGTGCGGATGCCGCCGGAACGCTCGATTCACCGACTGTCAGGGTCGGTCGCAGTCAACGGCGCCCAGGCAACGCTGGACACCCGTATCAGCGCCAGAGATACGGTGGAGACCGGTAGCGACGGCGAAATCGTGTTCGTCGTCGGCGGCAATGCGATGATACTCAGGGGTGCGAGCAAACTCGACATGCGAGCCGAACGCGAGGAGTCCAGCCTGATTTCCGGGCTGCGCCTGTTGACCGGGAAATTGCTGTCGGTATCGCGCAATCGCAATATGCAACTGACGACGGCCACCGCCACCGTGGGTATTCGCGGAACCGGCTTCTATATCGAGTCGGAGCCAGGCGAGACCTATTTCTGCACCTGCTACGGCGTGACCGATGTGGCGGCCAATGAGGATCCGGACAGCAAGGAAACGATTGCAGCGTCGCATCATGATCGCCCGGTTTTCGTCGTGGCCGGCGAGCAGCGCGGGCGCAATATTCGCGATGCCGGCTTTCGCAACCACACCGACCAGGAACTCATGCTCATCGAGACCCTGGTGGGCCGCACCGTGCCGTTCGTCTTTCCCGGCGGCGGCTACAACGCGCCGCGCCGCGAGTACTAGAACAACATAACTTCCCCGGCGCAGTCATGCGGCTCGCCGTCAGCCGCCAATGCGCCGCGTTGGCGCCCTATTGCGGGGCGCCGTTCAGAATCCAGTTGAGGAACAGGTCGTAGTTGGCCCGTCCCGCGCTGCCAGGCGCCAAGGCAGTGTTGAAGAGGGGCTGAGATCCGCCGCCGTGGTGTTGTCCCGAGGGTTTGCGCAGCAGCGGGCTGTGGTCGAGGGCGGTGAAGTTCACCAAGCCCCGCACTTGGGCGTAAAACCATTGGTCGTCGGTTGCATCGGGCGCGCCGCCGCTGCCGTCTCGGTCGAAATTGTTGAAGAAGATCGGCGGGCCGCCGCCCGGCACGTGGCACCCGGTGCAGCCGATGGTTTGCAGCGCATTCTTGATGTTGAAGGCGGGCGTGGGCGAACTTGAAAACCGTATCGCCGATGGCGCGGGGGCCAGTGCGTTGTTGACCACCAGTTGCAACTGCACCGGCGTGCTCTGGGTCGCGCCTTCAGACGCCACCAGTTGCAGCACATAGGTGCCGTTGGCCGTCGCGTTGAATGTCGGCTGGACGGTGGTCGCGCCGGTCAGCGTGACGTTGGTTGGCGGCAGCGCGCCGTTGGGGCCTGAGACGATCGACCAGACATAGCTGCTGGCGTACAGGCTGCCGCTGGCCGACAATGTCACGGCACCCTGCGGCACGGTGCGGTCCGGGCCCGGAATGGCAACCGGGCGACCCGGGCGCAGCACCGCACCGCTGCTGTCGCGCGCGTTGACCCCGAGGGTCTGCAGGTAAGTCGCCAGGGTTTCGACCATGCTGGTGCTGTAGAAATTGTCGTAAACGATCTTTGACAATGGCATGTTGCCGCGGTCGTAGAC
>JAYVME010000511.1:0-15466 GCA_043759115.1 Betaproteobacteria bacterium
CGGGGTGGCCAAGCGCATGTCGCGCAACGGGGACAAGTTCGGCACCGGTCAAATTGAAGGCGTGATCGCGCCCGAGACCGCCGCGCACGCCGCGGGCACGAGCGCGCTGCTGCCGATGCTGGCGCTGGGTATTCCCGGTTCGCCGACTGCGGCCGTGCTGCTAGGCGGCCTCCTCATCTGGGGGCTGCAGCCGGGGCCGCTCTTGTTCGTCGAGCAAAAGGATTTCGTGTGGGGGCTGATTGCGAGCATGTACCTCGGCAATCTCGCCGGCCTCATCATCGTGCTGACCTGTGTGCCGCTGTTTGCCGCGATCCTGCGCATCCCGTTTTCGATCATCGCGCCGGTAATCATCGTTATCTGCGCCATCGGCGCCTACACCGTGCATAGCGCGATGCTCGATATCTGGTTCATGCTGCTGTTTGGCGTGATCGGCTACGTGTTCAAGAAGCTCGATTACCCGCTGGCGCCGCTGGTGCTGGCGCTGGTGCTCGGCGATCGCGCCGAGGATTCATTTCGCCAGTCGATGTTGATGTCGCAAGGCGAGATGGGCGTTTTCTTTTCCAACTGGCTGGTCGGCGGCATCACCGCGCTGTCGCTGGTGATGTTGTTCTGGCCGCTGCTGTCGAAGTTGCTCGCCCGTTTGCGCGGCGGCTAGCGCGCGTGTCTGCCGCAACCCGTCCGTTTCATCGCGTCGAATTCACGGTTGCGGTCCGCTGCCGGGTAGCCTGGCGGGAGCGCGCCGCGGATTGCCATTCGGGATAGAATAACTGCCGCATCGGCATGTCGCCCCGGTTTTCGCGCAGTGCGCCTTGCACGTGTTCTGTTTGGTGGCACAGGTGGCAACGCGCGAACCGGCAGCCCGTGATCAAAGGTGGAGATTGATGGAACGAGATCCACAAGTCCGCGCGACAGACCCCAACCATCGTTGGCGGCAGCTCGTTCTCGGCATCATCTGCATGATCGTCGTCGCCAACCTGCAATACGGCTGGGCGCTGTTCGTCAGCCCGCTGGACGGGAAATTTCAATGGGGGCGCGCGGCGATCCAGCTCGCATTCACGATTTTTATTCTCGCCGAGACCTGGCTGATGCCGCTCGAGGGCTATCTGGCCGACCGTTTCGGCCCGCGACCGGTGGTAATGGTCGGCGGCATCCTGATCGGAATTTCCTGGGTGTTGAACGCGTACGCCGATTCGCTCGCGGTGCTGTATGTCAGCGCCGCGGTGGGCGGTGTCGGCACCGGCGCGGTCTACAGCGCCTGCATGGGCAATGCCCTAAAGTGGTTCTCCGACCAGCGCGGTCTTGCGGCCGGTCTGACGGCCGCAGGCTTTGGCACCGGGTCGGCGGCCACGGTGCTGCCGATACACGCCATGATCCAGGCGTATGGCTATGAAACGACGTTCCTGTGTTTCGGCCTCGGCCAGGGGGTGATCGTGTTCGTGGCGTCCCTTGCGCTCACCGCGCCGCCGCGTAGCGAATCCGGCGCGGGCGCCAGCCACGTGCCGCAGGGCAGGCGCGATTTTCGGCCGCTCGAAGTCGTCACAACGCCGGTGTTCTGGGTGATGTATCTTATGTTTGTCCTGATGGCCGCGGGCGGATTGCTGTCGGCCTCGCAGCTGGCGCCGATTGCCAAGGACTACCAAGTGGCGAACGTGCCGGTGTCGCTACTCGGCCTGATGCTGCCGGCGCTGTCGTTTGCACTCGCGATCGACCGCGTATTCAGCGGGCTTACGCGGCCATTCTTCGGCTGGGTGTCGGATCGTATCGGGCGCGAGAACACGATGTGCATCGCGTTCGGCATCGAAGCGCTTGCCATCGTCGCGCTGGCGCAGTACGGCCGGGACCCGGTTTTGTTCGTGCTGCTGACCGGACTGGTATTCTTTGCGTGGGGCGAGATCTACAGTTTATTTCCGGCGGCGTGCGCCGATTCGTTCGGCGCGAAATATGCGGCGACGCATGCGGGCTTGCTCTACACGGCCAAGGGCACGGCAGCGCTGCTGGTGCTGTTTGCGAGCGAAGCATTGCCGCCGGCCGTGGACTGGCATGCGATATTTTATTGCGCGGCCGGCATGAACGCAGTGGCGTCCGCACTGGCGCTGCTGGTGCTGAAGCCGCTGCGCGCGCGGCAACTTGCCGTCGATCACGCGAAGCCGGCACCCCCTTAGCGCGGGACCGGATCGGTGATCTGCTCGATCCTGGCAAGTTCGACTTCAGCCGCAATCAGGCCGTAGGTCATGCCGAGCACGGCAAGTATCGCCAGGACGCGCTGGGCAATGTAGCAAAGCGAATTCCACAGGGTCGTTGCTTTGTGCAGCAGGTTTGGATCACACAGAGTGTATTGATCGATTCGTTGCATGGTGCCTCCTGGTTGGTCTGACCGCTTAAAAAGGATTTGCATACACCGAACCGCGCTGCGCTTGGCCGGCTGCATGAATCCATTCTCAGCGCAAAGGCACGCCAAAAAAATAGGCTGGAAGTATTAAGCCGCGGGTATTACGGCCGGATGGGAAACGAACTTGCAATAAGGTTACGCGCCTCGGGCGGAGGCCGTATGGCGGGACATCACGCCAGACAGATGCGTGACAACGCGCTGCGCGGGTGGTCTATGACCTAGGTCATAGCAGGTGAGGGGAGGTCAGATTTTGCCGCGTTTTTTGAGGCGGGACAGCGTTTCGGGCGACAGGTTCAGGTAAGACGCCAGCTCTTTTTTGGGCAGGCGTTCCACCAGCGCCGCATGTTTGCGCATGAAGCGCGCAACCCGGCCGGGCGCGTCCAGGAGATGCAGCGTGATGGTGTGCGCCATCACTTCGCTCATCAGTTTCATCACCCCGAATTCAAACCCGCTTTTCACCGACGGATACCGATCGATGAACGCGACCCACTCCGCCATCGATAGGCGCGCCGTGCGCACACGCGTAACGGCGCGGATCGAGTACGGGATCGGGGTCTTGAGCCGCCACGCGGCATAGCTGGTGTCGATTTCGGTTTCGGTCGCGAAACGCAGGATCATTTCCTTGCCGGCCGGCGTGGACACCACGCGCTTCAGGATGCCGTCGAGGATGAAATACTGTTGCATTGACGAGTCGCCCTGGTTTTCAAGCACCGCGCCCTTTGCGTAATCGGTGATGTCGAGCAGCGGTTCGAGCGCTTCCCATTGCTCGCGAGTCATCGCTTTGAGCACCAGATTCTGGCGCAACTGCAGGCGCACGATCTTGGCTTCGGTATGGTGGGCAAGGGAGGTCATCGGGCCGGGAACTACAGGGAGTCACGCGCCATGGCGCAATCGCCAATGTGCGGCTAAGTATACCAAAACAGCAAAAATTGACCGTGGTCAAGGCTCGCGCGGCGGCGACTGCATATATTTAAAATCCCTCAAAAAAAGGTCGTCCCGAGCGGATTGAAAACCTTTTTTTTAACAGGAGACTTCGATGGATACCGTTACTGCAAGCAAGGGCACCGCCGCCGGCACCGAAGAAGTGACCGACGGCTTTCACCTGGTCATCGATGCCCTCAAACTCAATGGCATCGACACGATCTTCGGTTTGCCCGGGATCCCGATCACCGACTTTACCCGCAAGGCGCAGGCCGCAGGCCTGCGCGTGATTTCATTCCGCCATGAGCAGAACGCGGGCAACGCCGCCGCCATCGCCGGTTTTATGACCCAGAAACCCGGTATCTGTCTGACGGTTTCCGCCCCGGGCTTTCTCAACGGCCTTAGCGCACTAGCCAACGCGAGCACCAATTGCTTCCCCATGATCCTCATCAGCGGCTCGAGCGAGCGCGAGATCGTCGACCTGCAGCAGGGTGACTACGAGGAGATGGACCAGTTGGCCATCGCCAAGCCGCTATGCAAGGCCGCTTTCCGCGTGCTGCACGCCGAGGATATCGGCGTGGGCATCGCGCGTGCCATTCGTGCCGCCGTCTCCGGCCGCCCCGGCGGCGTTTACCTCGACCTGCCGGCCAAGCTCTTCGCGCAGACCATGGACGCGGAAGCCGGCAAGAAATCGCTGATCAAAGTGGTCGATCCGGCGCCGCGCCAGATCCCGGCCGAGGACGCCGTGCAGCGCGCGCTTGAACTGCTCAGGAGCGCCAAGCGGCCGCTTATCCTGCTGGGTAAAGGGGCTGCCTACGCCCAGGCCGATGCCGACATCCGTGCCCTGGTCGAGAAAACCGGCATCCCCTATTTGCCCATGTCGATGGCCAAGGGCCTGCTGCCCGACACCCACGAGCAGTCCGCTGCCGCCGCCCGTTCGTTCGTGCTGCCCGGGGCTGACGTAGTGCTGCTGATCGGCGCCCGTCTGAACTGGCTGCTCTCGCATGGCAAGGGCAAGACCTGGGGCGGCAAGGGCCACAAAGACTGGGGCGGGCAGAAATTCATCCAGATCGACATCTCGCCGCAGGAGATGGACAGCAACGTACGCATCGACGCGCCGCTGGTGGGCGACATCGGTTCGTGCGTGTCGGCGCTGCTCGCCGCGATTGACTCCAAGTGGGCGAAGCCGCCGGCCGACTGGCTCTCCGCCATCGCCGAGCGCAAGAACAAGAACCTCGCCAAGATGGCCGAGATCCTGGCCCGCGATCCGACGCCGATGAATTTTCACAGCGCGCTGAACGTGGTGCGCGACATCATCAAGGCCAACCCGGACGCCATCCTCGTCAACGAAGGCGCTAATGCGCTGGACTTCACCCGCAGCATTGTCGACATGTACCAGCCGCGCAAGCGCCTGGATGTCGGTACCTGGGGCATCATGGGTATCGGCATGGGCTTTGCGGTCGCGGCCGCCGTGGTCAGCGGCCAGCCGGTGATCGCGATTGAGGGCGACAGCGCCTTCGGCTTCTCCGGCATGGAAGTCGAGACCATCTGCCGCTACAACCTGCCGGTCTGCGTGGTGATCTTCAACAACAACGGCGTCTACCGCGGTACCGACGTCAATCCGACCGGCGGTCCCGATGTGGCGCCCACCGTGTTCGTCAAGGGTGCCCGTTATGACAAGCTGATGGAGGCCTTCGGTGGCGTAGGTGTACACGTAACCAACCCGGCCGAGTTACGCCGTGCAATGGAAGAAGCTGTCCGCTCGAAGAAGCCCACGCTCATCAATGCCGTCATCGACGAAACCGCCGGCACCGAAAGCGGTCGCATCACGAGCCTGAATCCGCAAAGCGCAAAAAAGAAATAAGTCAAACAGTTGGGTGAGGGCAGGCAGCCTTTTATCTGCCGCAGAATTTTTGGAGATAAAGAAATGGAAGCACTGAAGGGAGTCCGCATTCTGGATATGACGCACGTGCAGGCGGGGCCGACGTGCTCGCAGCTGCTGGCGTGGATGGGCGCGGATGTCATCAAATTCGAACCGCCGAACGGGGATGCGACACGCGGTCAGTTGCGCGATGTGCCGAATGCCGACAGTCTTTATTTCACCATGTTGAACAGTAACAAGCGTTCGATCACGGTGAACATGAAGAACCCGGAGGGCAAAAAGGTGTTCGTCGAGTTGTTGAACAAATGCGACATCATCATGGAAAACTTCGGGCCCGGCGTGCTCGACCGCTTTGGCTTCACGTGGGAAAAAATTCACGAGCTCAATCCGCGCATCGTGATGGGGTCGATCAAGGGTTTCGGTTCGAGCGGACCGTATTCCGATTTCAAGGCCTATGAAAATGTCGCGCAGGCGATGGGCGGCGCGATGAGTACCACCGGCACGCCGGAAGGCCCGCCGTTCGTCACCGGCGCGCAGATCGGCGACTCTGGCACCGGCCTGCATCTGGCGATCGGCCTGCTGGCGGCGTTGCATCAGCGCGATCGCACCGGCCAGGGTCAGTACGTCGAAGTCGCGATGATGGATGCCGTCATGAATTTGTGCCGCGTCAAATGGCGCGATCACCAGCGCCTGACGCGCCAGGAGTTGTCGGAATATTCGCGGCCGACCAAGGGACTGCCCGCGACGCCGCGCGCTGGCAACGATTCCGGCGGCGGCCAGCTCGGCAACGCCATCAAGTGCAAGCCAGGCGGCGTGGATGATTATATTTACGTCGTCGTTCAGGAGGCGGTGTGGGATGGGCTGGCGAAGCTCATGGGCGCGGAACTGGGAATCGCTGAACTCGCGACCGACGCGCGTTTCGTCAGGATCGCCGACCGCCGCAAGAACCAGTCCGCGATGTGGGAGCTGATCGAGCGGTTCGCGTCGAAATATACCAAGCGGGAGTTCATGGCCATCCTGAATCCGCTCGACGTGCCGTGCGGCCCCATCATGTCGACTGAGGATCTGGCCAACGACGAGCACGTGCGCGGGCGCGACATGTATGTGGAACTCGATCATCCCCAGCGCGGCAAGTGGTACAACGTCGGCATGCCGATCAAGTTATCGGCCTCGCCGGCAAAAATTACGCGCTCGCCGACACTGGGCGAGCATACGAATGAAATCCTGAAAGAATTACTCGGCTGGGACGATGCCCGGATCGCGGAAAAAAAACAGGCGGGCGCTTTTTCGATGCCACTGAAAACCAGGTAACGGAGGCGCAATGAAAATCTTGCTGCGGAGAAAACCATGAAGATCGCAATTGTTGGGCAACAGGATTTTGGCAAGGCAGTGCTCGAAGCGTTTCTTGCGCGCGGTGACACGGTTGCGGCCGTATTTTGCGCGCCGGAAAAGGAGGGCGCCCGGCCCGATGCGTTGCGTGCCGCGGCGCAGGAGCGGGGAATCAAGGTTCACCAGTTTAAATCACTGCGCGCACCGGAAGCCGCGCAGGCCATGCAGGACGCAGCCGTCGACATCGGCATCATGGCGTTCGTGCTGCAGTTCGCGCCGCGGGAATTCGTCAACATTCCCACCCACGGCACCATCCAGTACCACCCCTCGCTACTGCCCAGGTTTCGCGGCCCGAGTTCGATCAACTGGCCGATTATCAAAGGCGAGACCGTGACGGGGCTGACTATTTTTCGTCCCTCCGACGGGCTCGACGAGGGTGCGGTCGTGCTGCAGAAAACAACGCCGATCAGCCCCGAAGACACGTTAGGGACGATCTATTTCGACCGCTTGTTTCCGCTCGGTGTGAGCGCGATGCTGGAAGCCGCCGATCTGGTGGTGGCCGGCAAGCATCGGCAAGTCGCGCAGGATGAATCGCAGGCGAGCTACGAAGGCTGGTGCCGCGCCGCCGAGGCGCGGATAGACTGGGCCAAGCCGGTCGATCAGGTCTACAACCTGATTCGCGGGTGCAATCCCGCGCCCGGGGCATGGACGACACACAACGGCAAAAAGTTACACATATTTGACGTGCGCAAGGTGCTGTTTCGGCGCTTTGCCGACGTTGCCGGCAAAATTGGCGAGGTTACCGATGTCTCCGCGCAAAGCTTCAAGGTCATCGCCCAAGGGGGCATGATCGAGGTGCTGAAAGCGCGATTCGAGGATGGCAAGAAACTCTCGGGCGGTGAGGTGGCGCAGGCGGGCGGGCTCAAGCCGGCCAGTATGCTCGGCGGCTGAATATCCTCGCGGCCGGATTAAAAAAAGGCCACCCACGGGTGGCCTTTTTTGCTCAAATTTTGCACGGCGACCGGTGTTCGCGCGAGTGCTTACTAACTATTTCGACGAAGGTTGTAAACGAATCGGCATATGCATTGCTTGCGTAACTACGGTTAAGGCAAGCAAAATGTGCTTTTGCAGGGAGGCCAACGGTGGTTATCTCCAGCGATTTATGGCGCACAACTGAAAAAAATCATATACTTGTCGGCAAATACCGTAAAATAATTCAGTCTTCGGCGTTAACCCATTAGAATAAAAATATAAAAACCAGGTACAAGGCATGAAAAGTTTGACTTTTTGGAAGTCGGATTGGTTTCTCGGGGTCGCAATCGTCCTCGTGATTGCCCTATTCAACCGTTTAAACGATCTCATACCAAGCCTTGAGCGCAAGGCGTACGACCTTGGCGTTGTCGCGACGTCGCGCATACCGTCCGACAAAATCGCGATCATTGCAATTGACGCCGATAGCCTCGACAAGATTGGCCGTTGGCCTTGGTCACGCGAAGTGCTTGCCAAGATGACCGATCTGCTTGCCACCGGCAAGGCAAAGACCATTGCATACACAGTGCTTTTTTCTGAACCGCAGGTTGACCCGGGTTACGTCTACATCACCAAGCTCTTGGATATTGCGTCGAAAAATGGCGCACCTGCAGACCCGGCCGCCCAAGGCAGCGTCCCTGTCGGCGGACCGTTGGGACCTTTCGTCACGGTGCTCAAGGAAGCCGAGGATTCACTGAACGTAGACCGCAAGCTTGCCGACAGCTTTACGCGGGCCGGCAACGTGGTGCCGATGATGCTGTTCGAACTTGGCGAGCCCCGGGGCAACCCTGATAAACCGCTACCAGAATACGTTTCCAAGAACGCGCTACCGAAGGTCGCCAAAGGCGCAGAAGAAAACGTGCTGCTCACGAGAAGGGTGGATTACCCGATCGAAATCATCGGAAAATCCGCCGCCGCCCTTGGACATCTCAATGCGACGCCGGATGTCGATGGTGGCACTCGCACTGAGCCCTTGGTGCTTATGTACTTCGATAAAGTCTTTCCGTCGCTGTCGATGATGATCGCGGCAAAGACACTGAATCTGGGTTTGGATGACATCAAGATCCAGCCCGGCGAAAAGGTAACACTGGGAAAGCTGAACATCACCACCGATTCGCTGACCCGGATGTACACCTATTTCTATAAAGACCGCGAGGGCCGTCCGGCATTTACCATCGATTCCTTTTACGATGTGATCAACGGCAAAATCCCTGTCAGCAAGTATCAGGACAAGATTGTGTTGATCGGCCCTACCGCCGCTGGTCTTGGTAGCGCAACCGTCACCCCTGTTTCGGCAGCGATGCCGCCGGTGCTAGTGCTTGCGCACTCGGTATCCTCAATACTCTCCGAGCACTTCTTCGTCACCCCTGCGTGGGCCTACTGGGTAGAGCTGCTGATTTTCCTGCTGATTGCCGCGTACTTGATAGCGTTATTGCCGCGCCTTAAAGCAACCCAGGCGCTCGTGATCTCGAGCGGAATCTTCGTGTTCCTGCTGGTCGCGCATTTTTTGCTGATGACGACGAGCGCAATCTGGATACAGCTTATGTTGCCGGCCACGCTGCTGCTGGTCGGACACTTGGCGCTGGTGTCGAAGCATTTTATCGTGACGGAAAGCGGCAAGGCGCGCTCGGATGTCGATCTTGCGCAAAGTCACCGCATGCTCGGTCTGGGCTACCAGGGCCAGGGCCAGCTTGACACCGCGTTCGACTATTTTCGCAAGCTGCCGCCGGATGATTCGGTGCTCGATCTGATCTACAACCTGGCGCTCGATTTTGAACGCAAGCGGCAGTTCAACAAGGCGGAAAACGCATTCAAGTATATCGCCGAGAAAAACCCGAAGTTCAAGGATATAGCGGATCGGGTGGGGCGCGCCAAGGCGATGTCGGAAACGGTCATCCTCGGCGGCACCGGCGGTCATCCGGGCGGCACGGTGATTCTGCCGGGCGGCGGCGTCGAGAAGCCGATGCTGGGCCGCTACCAGGTCGAGAAAGAACTCGGCAAGGGCGCGATGGGCGTGGTGTATCTCGGCAAGGATCCGAAAATCGGGCGCGTGGTGGCGATCAAAACGATGGCGCTATCGCAGGAATTCGATGCCGACGAGTTGCAGGATGTGAAAGACCGGTTCTTCCGCGAAGCCGAGACCGCGGGCCGGCTGAATCATCCGCATATCGTGACGATTTTCGACGCCGGCGAGGAACACGATCTGGCCTTCATCGCAATGGAGTTTTTAAAGGGCAAGGACCTGGCGCCTTTTATCAAGCCCGAAACCCTGCTGCCGTTGCCGAAGGTCATGAGCATCATCGCGCGCGTCGCCGAGGCGCTGTCTTACGCGCACACCAACAACGTCGTGCACCGCGACATCAAGCCCGCCAATATCATGTACGAACTCGAGAGCGACACCGTCAAGGTCACCGACTTCGGCATCGCGCGCATCACGGATTCGTCGAAAACCAAGACCGGCATGGTGCTCGGCACCCCGAGCTACATGTCGCCCGAACAGCTTTCGGGCAAGAAAATCCAGGGCAGTTCCGATTTGTTTTCGCTGGGCGTGACGCTTTACCAAATGGCGTGCGGCCATTTGCCTTTTACGGGCGATTCAATGGCGCAATTGATGTTCAAGATCGCCAACGAGCCGCACGCCGACATTCTTACTTTTAACCCGAACCTGCCGCCGTGCTTGGTCGACATCGTCAACAAGGCGCTCGCCAAGCAGCCGGAAGATCGTTATCAAACCGGCGATGAGCTGGCGCAGGCCATCAGGGCGTGCATGGCGGACGGCGGCGGTGCCGCGGTGAAGTCGGACGTCGTCGACATCGGAATATAGTAATCATGACAGCGAATCTCGGCACCGTGCTTGAAGTCGCAACCGCCACCGATCCCGGCATGGTGCGGTCGCATAACGAAGACAGTATCGGTACCGACGTGGACATCGGTCTGGCGGTGCTCGCCGACGGCATGGGCGGCTACAATGCGGGCGAGGTCGCGAGCGGCATTGCGGTTGCGATGCTGACAACGGAGATGCGCCAGGTGCTCGAAGACCAGGCGCCGCACGCAGTTGAGGCCTCCGGAGAAACGCTGGCCGAGAAATTCGTGCGTGAGAATTCGGCCAAGGCGAATGCCGCAATCTACCAGACGGCCAAGAGCCAGCCGCAGTATGCCGGCATGGGCACCACTCTCGTCGTGTGTTTGTTTTTCGACAACCGGATGACGGTCGGCCACATCGGCGACTCGCGGCTCTACCGGCTGCGCCAGGACACGTTTGAGCAGGTCACGCGCGATCACTCGCTGCTGCAGGAACAAATCGACAGCGGCATGATCACGAAGGAGCAGGCGCGCTACTCGCAGAATAAAAATCTGGTGACGCGCGCGGTCGGCATCGATCCCGACGTCGAGACGGAAATTCACACCTATATTGTCGAGCCGGGCGATATTTATCTGTTGTGTTCGGATGGCTTGAGCGACATGGTGCAGGATGAGGATATCCACTCGACGCTGAGCACGCTGCAATCGAATTTGCCACTGGCGGCGACGCAACTTGTGCAGCTCGCGAATGACAGCGGCGGACGTGACAATATTTCAGTGATCCTGGTGCGGGTGATCGAGGATTTCGCAGTGCCTACGGGATGGTTTGCCAAATTCAAGGCTTGGTTTAGATAATAATAAGGTTACAGGGATACTGCCATGGCGAAGTTGATCATGAGTTTGGATAACGCGTTGATTCGCGAGGTTCCGCTCGATAAGGAGCGCTTCACTATCGGTCGAAAAGCGCATAACGACATCCAGATCGACAATCTGGCGGTCAGCGGCGAGCACGCGTTGATCGTAACCATCCTGAACGATTCGTTTCTCGAGGACCTGGGCAGCACCAATGGCACATTGGTCAACGGCAACCCGGTCAAGAAGCATATTCTGCAGACCAACGACGTCATTGAAATCGGCAAGTACAAACTGAAATTCATGGGCGAGGCGCCGACTGGCGCGGCTTCAGTCGCTGATTTCGAGAAAACCATGGTGTTGCGTGCCCCGATAGGCAAGATGAATCCGGCGGGTCCGGGCGGCGGCAGCTTTGGCGATACCCAGATCAGCCCGACGGCGACGCAAACGACCACGCAAAGCCAACCGCATCCTGCCGTCGCGGCGGCGACTCCAAAGCCGCCGGAAAAACTCGCGGCGATCCAGATACTGACCGGGCCGTCGGCAGGTAAAGAACTGGAACTGATCAAGAATCTGACGACGCTGGGCAAGCCCGGTGTGCAGGTGGCGGTGATTACACGCCGACCGCATGGTTACTTTCTCACACATGTGGAAGGCGCGAATTTTCCAGCCATCAACGGCAAGGCCCTCGACGCCCAGGCGCACCAACTCAACGACCATGATGTCATTGAGCTGGCCGGTGTGAAAATGGAATTCTTTTTCAAGGGCGGCTAGGCCGCGATGCCCTTGCGGGCGCAGTCAGCCTGTCGCTATTCACCCCGCCTGTTGCCTGTGATCCTGGGTCGTCTGCTGGCGTCATTCGTCACCCCGGCTGACCGGCCGGCGCGCGGGCCGCGTGCGGTAAATGCCCGTAGCGTTGAGGCTGCATCTGGCACGAGACTGGCGAAATGGGTAGTCGGTTACAGCGCCGTTTTCCTGGCGCAGACGGCGGCACGGGAGGCGGTTTGAAGAAAAATATCGTACGCATCGGCCTGGGACTGGCTCTGCTGTTGGCGTTTCTCGGCCATGCGGCGAAGTATTACCGGTTGCCGCTGGTCGAGCGGCTCGAGGCCATCGTTTACGACACGCGGCTCGCGCTGACGATGCCGCGCACCGTCGACCCGCGCATCGTCATTCTCGATATCGATGAAAAAAGTCTCGCCGAAAAGGAAAAAGGCGGCGAGGGCCGCTGGCCGTGGCCGCGCGATCGCCTGGCCACGTTGCTCGACAAGTTGTTCGATCATTACAAGATTGCCATCGTCGGCTTCGACATTGTGTTCGCCGAGCGCGACGAGAGTTCGGGCTTGAAGGTGCTGCAGCAACTGGCGCAAAAGGAGCTGAAGGACGTCGCCGGATTTCAGTCCACATTGAAGCAGTTGCAGCCGCAACTCGAGTACGATGAAATTTTCGCCAGTCACATGCGCAACCGGGCGGTCGTGCTGGGCTACGCGTTTACGCGGTTCGAAGGCGAAAGCAGCAAAAAGGGCGTATTGCCGGCGCCGGTCTTGCCGGCCGGCACGTTTGCCGGCAAGAACATCAACTTTGCTTCATTCCCCGGCTACACATCGAATCTGCTTGAACTGCAAAAGAACGCGGCGAGCGCGGGACACTTCAGCCTTGATCCGGACGCCGACGGCATATTGCGGCGCGTGCCGATGCTGGCTGAATTCGACGGCGCGTATTACGAACCGCTCTCGATGGCGATCGTGCGCATGATCATCGGCGGACAGCATATCGTGCCCGGCTACCCACCGGACAAAATCTGGTCGCGAAACTATTCGGGCCTGGAATGGCTGGAGATAGGGCCGCTGCGCATTCCGGTGGACGAAAACGTCACCGCGCTCATTCCCTACCGCGGCAAGCATGGCAGTTTCAACTATATATCGGCGGTCGATGTTTTGAATGAACGCGTCGCCCCCGCGCAGTTGGAAGGCAAGATCGTGCTGGTCGGCACTTCCGCGCCGGGCCTGCTCGACTTGCGCGCAACGCCGGTAGAAGAGGTGTATCCCGGCGTCGAGGTGCACGCCAACATGATCTCCGGCATGCTCGATCGCAATATCAAGCAAAAGCCGCCGTACGTTATCGGCGCCGAGTTTGTGTCGCTGCTGATCGCGGGGCTGGCGATGGCGTTGCTGCTGCCGCTGCTGAGCCCGCTGAAGTCGCTGCTCGTCACGCTCGCGGTCCTCCTGGGGGTGTTGTTTACCAACTTGCTGGTGTTTCACGTGGGCAATCTCGTATTGCCGCTGGCGTCGGGACTGATGCTGATCTTTATGCTCTTCGCGCTCAACATGACCTATGGGTATTTTGTCGAGACACGCGGCAAGCGCCAGATCACGGGACTCTTCGGGCAATATGTGCCGCCCGAACTGGTCGACGAAATGGCGCGCAACCCGGAAAGCTTTTCGATGGAAGGCGAATCGCGCGAGATGACCGTGCTGTTTACCGATGTGCGCGGCTTTACCACCATATCCGAGGGGCTGGATCCCAAACAGCTCTCGCAGTTGATGAACGAATTTCTGACGCCGCTGACGGAAGTCATTTACAAACATCGCGGCACCGTCGACAAATTCATGGGCGATTGCATCATGGCGTTCTGGGGCGCCCCGCTGGCTGATCCGGCGCATGCGCGCAACGGCATACTTGCCGGCCTCGAGATGCATGAAGTGCTCAAGAAACTGAAGCCGGAGTTCCAGAAGCGCGGCTGGCCCGAAATCCGCATCGGCGTCGGTCTGAACACCGGCCGCATGAGCGTCGGGAACATGGGATCGAAGCTGCGGACAGCCTATACTGTGATGGGAGACGCGGTGAATCTGGCCTCCCGGCTCGAGAGCATCACAAAGGAGTATGGCGCTGCCATCATAGTCGGCGAGGGCACCAAAAATGCGGTGCCCGATGTGATTTTCCGCGAAATCGATCGCGTGCGCGTCAAAGGCAAGGAGGAGGCGGTGGCGATTTTCGAGCCGTTTGGAATGCAGGGCCAGGTCGACAAGGCAAGGCTCGAGGAAATCAAGCTCTATACCCAGTTTTTGCGGCTTTATCGGGCGCAGGACTGGGACCAGGCAGAGTTGCAGTTGTTTAATTTGCAGAAACAGATTCCCGGTAACACGCTCTACAGTCACACGTTCGTGGAGCGGATTTCCTATTTGCGCGCGAATCCGCCCGGCAAAGGCTGGGACGGTGCGTTTACGTTCACGACCAAATAAAGACGCCCTAGATGAAACTCAGGATACTCGGCTGCAGCGGCGGCATCGGCGGTGATCTGCGCACCACGTCGATGCTGCTCGATCACGACATCTTGATCGATGCGGGCACCGGTGTTGGCGATCTGAGTATCGGCGAGTTGTCCCGTATCGATCATGTCTTCGTCACGCACTCGCATCTCGATCATGTCACTTCGATTCCATTCATGGTCGATTCGGTGGGTTGGATGCGCGATAAGCCGATCACGGTGCATGCGATCGAACCGACACTGGAGATTCTGCGGCAGCACCTGTTCAACTGGAAGATCTGGCCGGATTTCACGCAGATACCGGACGCCGAAAAACCTTTTCTGCGCTATCAGTCTGTGGCCCTGGGCAAGACGGTCGATTTAAATGGCCGCAAAATCACGCCACTGCCTGCCAACCACGTGGTGCCGGCGATCGGCTACCGCATAGATTCCGGACGTGCCAGCCTCGTTTTCACCGGCGACACCACGACCAATGACCCGTTTTGGGTGGAAGTCAACAAGATCGACAACCTGCGTTACTTGATTATCGAGACGGCGTTTTGCAATCGGGAGCGCGATCTGGCGATCGCGTCCAAACACCTGTGCCCGAGCATGCTCGCCGACGAACTGGCGAAACTGAAGCGCAAAGCAGAGGTCTATATTACGCATCTGAAACCGGGCGAGATCGAACTGACCATGCAGGAGATCATGGAATGCGCCGGTGCCTACGGCCCGCGCATGCTGGAGAACAATCAGGTTTTCGAATTATGAGCGTCGCGCGTATCAAGGCGAGTGCCTTGACTGTGGATTGTGGAATGAGTGCTAGATGAGGGGTCGGCCACCATGAGTAGCGTACTCGAAACCAAGCCGGTTGCGCAGGACAATCTCGCGGAGAAACTCAATTTCTCCAAGGCGCTGCAGTCGGTAACCAACCGGATACACGCCACCAGCAACATTGACGAGATCATGCTGGAATTGGGCCAGGAGATCTGCGGGCTCTTCAATGCCGACCGGC
>JAYVME010000512.1:0-3041 GCA_043759115.1 Betaproteobacteria bacterium
CGATTCCATACTGACGGGTTTCCGCGCGCGCGACCTTCTGCACGCCCAGTAGCGAACACCGTTCACGCCGGTAAACATCGACCATCTGCTTCATTACGGGCGGCTCGTTGTCGATCAGGTTGTCGGCCAGAATAACGGCGAATGGATGATCGCCAACCACCGGTTGCGCGCCCAGCACGGCATGCCCGAGTCCGAGCGCTTCCTGCTGGCGCACATAGATGCATTTGACGTTGCGCGGCACGACGTCGCGCACCATCGCGAGCATGGCATGCTTGCCGCGCGTCGTCAGTTCCGATTCCACTTCAAACGCTTTGTCGAAATGATCTTCGATCGCACGTTTGCTGCGGCCGGTGATGAAGACAAGTTCGGTTATCCCCGCGGCGACCGCTTCCTCCACCGCATACTGAATGAGCGGCTTGTCGACCACCGGCAGCATCTCCTTCGGACTCGCCTTGGTCGCCGGCAGGAAACGCGTGCCAAGACCAGCCACCGGAAACACCGCTTTCGTGATAATGCTCATCAGGCCCTCATTGATCGAGCAGGCTCGCCAAACCCGCTTCATCCAGTATAGCAATACCCAGTTCGCGTGCCTTGTCGTATTTGCTGCCGGCATCGGCGCCGGCGACGACATAATCGGTTTTCTTTGAGACGCTGCCGCTGACCTTGCCGCCGCGATCGCGGATTTTCTGCGCCGCCTCGTCGCGCGTGAGATTGGGCAGCATGCCGGTCAGCACGAAGGTCTTGCCATAGACAGCGCTCGTTGTATCGACTTGCCGCGGCGCGGTCTCGGCGAACCTGACGCCCGCCGCCTGCAGTTGCGCGACTACTTCGCGATTGTGCGGCTCGGCGAAAAACCCGGCAATGCATTCCGCCACCACCGGTCCGACGTCGGGCACGTGCTGTAACGCCTCCACGTCCGCTACCGCCAGGCGCTCGATGTTGCCGAAATAGCGCGCGAGAGCCTGCGCCGTGCTTGCGCCGACATTGCGTATGCCGAGCGCGAAAATAAAGCGCGCCAGCGTGGTGTGCTTGCTCTTCTCGATTGCGGCCACCAGATTACCCGCGGATTTTTCCGCCATGCGCTCGAGTTCCGCGAGCTTGGCGATACCGAGCTTAAAAAGGTCGGCGGGAGTACGCACGATATTGGCATCCACCAGCTGCTCGACCAGTCTGTCGCCCAGCCCCTCGATATCCATCGCGCGCCGGCTGGCAAAATGCAGCAATGCCTGCTTGCGCTGCGCCGGACAATAGAGGCCGGCACTGCAGCGCGCCACCGCTTCGTCCTCCGACTTGCGCACCGCCGACCCGCATACCGGACAGTGCGCAGGCATCACGAACCGCTGCGTGCGCGCCGGACGCCTGTCGGCGATCACGCGCACGACTTCCGGGATTACGTCGCCGGCACGCCGCACCACCACCGTATCGCCCACCCGCACGTCCTTGCGGCTCACCTCGTCCTCGTTGTGCAGCGTGGCATTGGTGACAGTGACGCCGCCGACGAATACCGGCTGCAGTCTCGCCACCGGCGTTAACGCACCGGTACGCCCGACCTGCACGTCGATACCGTCAACCACGGTGGTCGCCTCCTCCGCCGCGAATTTGTGGGCGATCGCGAAGCGCGGCGCGCGCGACACGAAACCCAGGGTATTTTGCGCGGAAAGATCGTTGACTTTGTAAACGACGCCGTCGATGTCGAACGGCAGCTTGGCGCGCTTGGCGCCAAGCTCGCGGTAATAGCCGAGCATGCCCTCGACACCGTTGACGATCGCGCGCACGCCGGTCACGGGAAAACCCAGTTCAGCCAGACGATCCAGCAACTGAGAGTGCTTGCGCAACCCGCCGTCGATTATCGCGCCGGTTCCATACGCATAAAAAGCCAGCCGCCGCGCCGCCGTAATGCGCGGATCGAGCTGCCGCAACGAACCGGCGGCAGCGTTGCGCGGATTGACGAATTCTTTCTCGCCCTGTTCGCGCTGCCGCAGATTGAGCCGCTCGAAATCCGCGCGCAACATCAACACCTCTCCGCGCACCTCCAGCATGGCCGGCGGACGCGCCGCGCGCAGCTTGAGTGGAATGGCACGCAGCGTACGCAGATTGGCAGTCACGTCCTCGCCGGTATTCCCGTCGCCGCGCGTCGCCGCGGTAACCAGTATGCCGTCTAAGTAAGTGAGGCTGATCGCAAGCCCGTCGAATTTGGGCTCCGCTGCATATTCAATCGCATCAGAATCGACCGCCTCGCGCACGCGCTTGTCGAATGCGGTTATATCGTCGTCCGCAAACGCGTTGTTGAGCGACAGCATCGGCGTGCGATGCGTGACCTGGGCAAATTCAGCAAGCGGTTGCGTGCCGACGCGCTGCGTCGGTGAATCGGGGGTCACGAGTTGCGGGTGCGCGTTTTCGATCTGCTGCAAATCGCGAAACAGGCGATCGTACTCGGCGTCGGATACCAGCGGCCGGTCGAGGGCGTAGTAATTGTAATTATGCTGATCGAGTTCCGCGCGCAGTGCCTTCGCGCGCGCCAGAATGTGCGGAGCAATGGCCATTCACGAAAACAAACGCAGCGCGCGCGCTCCCCCGGCGGGGATCTGACCCGCCTCCATTTTTGCGAGTATGCCCGTCAACTGGCGCCGGATTTTATCGATCGCCTCCTCCGACAACGCCGCGCGATTGTCGTCGACCAGCATGCCGCCGAGGGTGCTGGCAAAATTTTTCGCCGTCGCGAGCATGCCATCGAACTCGCGCAGCGCATTCGCGACACGCGGCACATCCAGCAGGAACGTCACCCCGCCGGTGGTCAACGCCTTCATCTGCTCCGGCACAAACGGCATCGGCTCGTGGTTATCGAGCGTATAGAGCGTCTCGCCGTCGTCGCCGCGCAGGTAAAACACGCCGTCGCTCTCGAGTTTCAGGCCGCCCGCCTCGGCCAGCGCGCGGATTTTGGTACCGGAGAACGGGTTGTTATCGCGCGTGACCACATTAAGGCCGATGGCGATGTCCACGTCGGCGCAGAACCGGTCAAGCTGTACCGCCATCGCATGCAC
>JAYVME010000513.1:0-7168 GCA_043759115.1 Betaproteobacteria bacterium
CCGCTTAATGCCGCCTCGATTTCGCCGGGTATGACCTTGTAGCCTCCGCTCTTGATGACGTCCGCGAGACGCCCTTCGAGCCACAGCCGTCCGCGTTGATCGATGTGCCCGAAATCGCCGGTGTGGTGCCATTCATCCTCCGCGAGCGGATGAAAACCGTCTGGATCGATCTGACCGACATACATGTGGCTGGCCCGCAGCCAGATCTCGCCGGGGTTGCCGACCGGCGGCATCTCCCCTTCGTCCGTGCGTACTGACAGCTCCACGCCCGCCGCCGGCCAGCCGACACAGGCGCCCGCTTCGTCGCTGCCCGCGCTAAAGAGAACGCGCGTATCTTCCATACCGAGCACCGTGATCGGATTGGTGCACTCCGATTTGCCGTAGGTGATGCGCACCACCGGGCCGAACATGGATTCGGCTTTCCGATAGATCGCCGGCGTGAGCGTCTGGGTCCCGGTAAAAACACAGCGCACACCTGCGAAACGCCGCGTGCCGAAGGCGTCGGCGAGTTTGGCGATCACCGTCGGCGGCGCAAACAAGGCGTCGACGTCACCGCGGCCCAGAATCGCTTCAACCCGCAGAGTATCCACACCATCGAGCAATACCACCTCGCCGCCGTGATCGAGCCACGCATAAGTCAGCAGCGACGCGCCGTGCGTGAAAGGCGTCATCAGCAGGATGCGCGAGCCCGGCTGCGGCACCCACGGCAGCACCGACTTCAGCAACTGGTTCCCGAGCCAGCGCCGCCCGTGACTGTAGACTATGCCTTTCGGCTTACCCGTGGTACCCGACGAGAAAAAAATCCGGCCCCACGCAACTGCGGGCACCGGCGCGCAAGGTGCTGCCGCGCCATCGACGTTTATGTCGTCGACGGACATGACATCGCAACCCATGCCGCGCAGCGCGGCTGCGCGGTGTTTCGTTGTCACGATGCGCCGGACTTTCGCGAGCGAAACCGCCCACCGGAGTTCCTCTTCGGTGGAGTTCCAGCTGATCGAGGTCTCGCACGCGCCCGACAGCATCATTCCATAGGAAGTCGACACGGCGGCAATGCCGTTCGGCAGCAGTGCGCCGACGGGTTCCCCGGGGGCGATGCCCCTCAGCGCCAGGTACGCGGCAACCGCATGGGCACGCCGCGCAAGCTCGGCGTAAGAGATTGACTCAATCCCGTCGCCCACCGCCGGCGCACTCCCGAAGCGTGCCGCCAGCGTCGACAATTCAGCCGACCACGCGATCGATTTCATGATGGGCGAATCGCGTTCCTGTCCGCTCCCCTGCGGCCGGGGCAGACGTGAGCTGCTTTCGTCGCCGCCATCGTCACGCACGGAATTCCCGGGAACATTAATACTTGCGGAGTACCAGATCGCGCACGCTGCCGAGTTCCCCGAGTGCGCTGAGGCGATCGTACAGAGACGCCGCATCCAGGTCGCCGGCGCCCGCGGCACAATCGAGGAATTTAGCTTTCAGTTCCGCGTCGTTGAGCGGCAACTTGGCATTGCCGCGTGCGAAGCGGATTTCGCCCGAATCGAGCCTGCGACCGTCGTTGAGTTCGATCGCGACGCGATCGGTGAGCGCGAATACCGGCTCGATCGGGCAGTGCGTGTCGGTCGTCGAGGTTCTGACCCTGGTCATCATCTCGCGCACCTGCGGCTGCGTGACGAACCCGTCTGTCAGTTCACGCAATCCTACTTTGCGCGCAACCAGCGCGGATGCGACGGCAAATTCGAGGCTGAACTTGGCCTCCAGCCCGGTGACCGGCGCATGGTTGCGGAGCATGGAAGCCTGAGCGGCTCCCACGCTCGCGTGCACCTGCGTCACATCCGCGGGTTTCACGTCGTTCGCCGTCACCAGGTCGAGCACGCCGTCGATCACGCGGTGGGTTGCGTAACACATCGGGTAGCTCTTGATCGACAAGCCCGCTTCGAGGATGCGCAGTTGCCCTCCGAGCGTAGACGCACGACCCGCTCGATCCACGCGCCCCCGCGGGGACAGTGCGGCAAGGTAGCCTGCGTGGTGCTCGATCGCGTCGGGGGCGGCAGTCAGTCCCCCGGCGGCGAGACGGACCGCGTCGATCGCGCAGGCCGCGGCGCGTCCCGCGTGGAACGGCTTGGTCATGGTCCCGAAATTTGCAACCAGCCCGCCCGCCATGCTCGCCGCGAGCGCCAGCGCATTGCGACTGTCGCCGGCGGACAACCGGTGGAGATGCGCGACCGCGGCGGTCGCGCCGACCGTGCCGAGCACCGCTGTCGGATGCCAGCCCTTCACGTGATACGCGTCCGGCTCGCGCGACAACAGTTCTGCCCAAACCTCGTAGCCAACCAGATAGGCGCGCAACGCATCCGCGCCCGAAGCGCCGAGGTAGTGGCCTACAGCGAGCACTGCGGGAACAAGGACTGTGCTCGGATGTCCGCCGAGCGCGACATCGTCATAGTCCAGCGCGTGGGCCGCCGTGGCGTTGATCAGGGCGGTATCGGCGCTCGCCGCCATTTCGTCGCCAAAAAAGATAGGGGCCTCGCGCGCGCCGGACTGCCGCGCCGCCACGAACTCGCGCACGATGCGCACGACGGGCTCATCCCGCCCGGCGATCATCGTTGCGATCGTGTCGATGAAGCCGGTCCTGACGATCCGCGCAGCCTCTGCGGGAACGGCGTCCAACCCGGGATTCGCGACGAAGCGCGACAGCGATTCAGTCAAGCCGGTCATTGACTCCTCCTGTTCAACACCCAATGCAATACGGATGAAGGACGCCCGTGGCTGCCGCCATCCATGCTGATCGGCGGCGGTGGACGGCGCTGCGCCGCTTCCACCCCAAGCCCGCCCGATTCATGGGCCCGCGCAGCATCAGTATGACCGCGGCATGTCGAGGATATGCTCGCTGATGTAGGCAAGCACCATGTTGGTCGAGACCGGCGCAATCTGAAACAACCGCGTTTCGCGCCACTTGCGCTCGACGTCGTACTCGCGTGCGTAGCCAAAACCGCCGTGCGTCTGCATGCAGGCCTCCGCCGCATGCCAGGCCGCGTCGGCGGCGAGCATCTTCGCCATGTTCGCGTCGTCCCCGCAGGGCAGGCCCGCCTCGAACAGGGCCGCGGCTTTGCGCAGCAGAAGGTCCGCCGCCTCGGTCTCGGCATGCGCGCGCGCGATCGGGAACTGGATGCCCTGGTTCTGGCCGATCGGCCGATCGAATACGACGCGCTGCTTCGCGTACGCGACCGCCGTTTGCGTGAACCAGCGCGCGTCCCCTATCGCTTCGGACGACACCAGTATCCGTTCCGCATTGATGCCGTCGAGAATGTACCTGAAGCCCCTGCCTTCCTCGCCAATCAGATTCTCCGCCGGCACGCACACGCCGTCGAAGAACACTTCAGTGGCGTTGTGATTGACCATCGCCGCCAGCGGCTTGATTTCCAGGCCCTTGCCGCGGCACGCCGCGATATCGACCAGGAACACCGACAGGCCCTCGGTCTTTTTCTTCACCTCCCCGAGCGGCGTGGTGCGCGCGAGCAGCAGCATGAGGTCCGAGTGCAGGGCGCGCGATGTCCATACCTTCTGGCCGTGGATCACGTAGTGGTCGCCGTCACGCACGGCACGGGTCTTCAACTTGGTCGTGTCCGTACCCGTCGTCGGTTCGGTAACGGCGAATGCCTGCAGCCGCAGTTCCCCGCGTGCGATCCGCGGCAGGTAGCGGGCCTTCTGGTCTGCGCTGCCGTGCCGCAGCAAGGTGCCCATGATGTACATCTGCGCATGACACGCGCCCGCATTGCAGCCGGAAGCATGGATTTCCTCGAGGATCACCGCTGCCGCGCGCAGCGGCAGGCCCGCCCCGCCATACTCCTCCGGAATCAGCGCGGCCAGATACCCGGCCTCCGTCAGCGCTTTGACGAACCCGGTGGGATACGCCTCACGCGCCTCAAGCTCGCGCCAGTACGCACCGGGAAAACCCGCGCAGATCCTGCGCACGCTGGCGCGGATCTCGGGAAAATCATCGCCCAGCGGAACCCGCACATCTTCAAGCCTGACAGTGGAACTCATACTGAATTGAACTCTTTTCTCGGCGTGTCGGTGGTCAGCACCGGTGCGGCATAATCACGCTGCGCGCCGCTCCCCGGCACCCACATAATTGCGCGGCAGGCCCGCGCGCGCCAATGCACCGTGCATCTCGATATCCGGCAGCGCCTCGCGCACTATGCTCCTGACCTGCAGCAGCTTCTCCAGGTCGACTCCGGTGCGCAGCCCCATCGAATCGAGCATGAAACACAAATCGTCCATGACGATGTTGCCGGACGCGCCCGGCGCGAAAGGACACCCGCCTAATCCGGCCAGCGAAGCGTCGAAGCGGCGCACGCCGCACTCCACTGCCGCACCGACATTCGCCAGCCCGGTTCCCCGCGTGTCATGAAAGTGGGCGGCGACGGGCAACGCGCCGAGTTCCGCCATCACCGCCTTGAAGACAGCGCGCACCTGCACCGGATCGGCATAGCCCACGGTGTCGGCCACCACAATCTCGTCCGCGCCGGCCGCGGCAAGTTGCACCGCATACCGGACGACATCCGCGACCGGCACCCGCCCCTCATAGGAGCAGCCGAGCGCGGTGGAAAGCCCGCCCACCACCCGCGGACGCCGGCCCTCGGGCTGGGCGCGAACCATTTCGACGATCCGCCTGAAATCGGCCACCGATTCCTCGCGCTCGCGGCGCACGTTCTTCAGGTTGTGCGTGCGGCTCACCGACATCACGAAGTTGAGCTTGTGCACGCCGAGCGCAAGCCCGCGTTCGGCGCCCCGCGAGTTCGGGATCAGCGCGGCCACCGTGAGGCCGCCGACGGCCAGTGCGTGGCGGGTGACCTCCTCGGCATCCACGAACTGTGGAATGAGCTTGGGAGGAACATAGGATGTCACTTCGATTTCGGCAACGCCCGCCGCGGCTTCCGCCTCGATCCAGGCGATCTTGCGGTCCGTCGGCATGAATGTGGGATGTATCTGTAAACCGTCGCGCAGCCCCACTTCACGGACGATCACATCAACTGGCTGCATCTTTTCCTCTCCGGGTAATATGCGTGCGGCGCGCTCAGCGCCCCTTGAACACCGGCTTGCGCTTTTCGTTGAATGCCCGCACGCCCTCGTAACGGTCCTCGGTTTCGACCAGATGATTGTAGGCCTCGACCTCGAACCGGTAGGCCGTCTTCAACTCCATCTGCATGCCGAAACGGACCGACTTCTTGATCTGACGCACCGACAACGGCGCATTGCCGGCGATCGTGCGCGCAATCTCGAGCACCCTGGGCATCAATTCCGCCGGCTCGCATACGCCATTCAGTATGCCCCATTCATACGCCTGCTGCGCGGATACGGGCTTGCCGCTCATGATGATCTCCTTCGCGCGGCGCTCGCCGACCGCGCGCGGCAGGTTCTGCGTGCCGCCCGCGCCGGGCATGATGCCGAGCGTCACCTCGGGCAGCGCAAAACGCGCGGTGTGCGCCGCATACGCAAAGTCGCACGACAGCACGGTTTCGAAACCACCGCCGTAGGCGTGGCCGTTGACCGCCGCGATGACGGGCAGATACAGGTCGGTGAGCGCCCAGTACTGGCGCTCGAAAATCTCGTGCTGGCGCACCCACTGTTCGCGGGTCATGCCGTTGCGCTCCTTGAGATCACCGCCGGCGCAGAAAATCCGGTCGCCCGCGCCGGTGAGCACCACGCAGCGCGCGTCCTGCGCGTCCGCGGTAAGCCGCGTCCACAGGTCAAGGAAGTCGCGCCCCATCTGGGTATTGAGCGCGTTGGCCGACTGCGGACGGTTGAGCGTGACCATGAGCACGTGCGGCTCGGCCATTGCGGTCTTGAGCGTTTCGTAAGCGGGCAGGTCCATGAAATGATCACTTCGCTTTCTTGAAAAATTCGTCGGTGTGTTCGCCGAGCTTCGGCGGACGGCGGTGCAGCGCCGGGCGCATGCCATCGAAGCTCACCGGCAGCCCGATGAACTTCATCGCACTGTCCGGCACCTGCTGCAGCAGCCCCAGCGCCCGCGTTTGTTCGTGCGCGATCATCTCGGCGACGTTTTGCACCGGCGCGCATGGAATGCCGGCGGCGTCGAGCAACGCGGTCCACTCGGCGTTGCTGCGTTTCGCCATCTCCGTTTCGATCATTGCATACAATTCGACCTGATGCGCGACGCGCTGCGGGTTCGACACGAAGCGCGGATCGTCTTTCCACTCCGCATGCCCGAGCACCCGCGCCAACTGGCGGAAGAGACCGTCGCTGGCGGCGGCCACCACCAGCTCGCCGTCCCGCGTGGCATAGGCGCGGTACGGCACGATGCCGTTCGCGCCCGAGCCCTGCCGCGACGGCAATTCACCCGACGCCTGATACTGCGATGCGAACAGCGATACGTAACCCGCCGCAGTCTCGAACAGCGACACGTCGACGACGCTGCCCTTGCCGGTATCGCGCCGCGTATGCAGCGCGCTCAACACACCGATCACGGCCCACATGCCGGTACCCATATCGACGATCGACGCGCCCACCCGCACCGGCCCGCGCCCGGCCTCGCCGGTCGTGCTCATGATGCCGCTGAACGCCTGCATCAGCGGGTCGTATCCCGGCCGGTCCTTGAATGGTCCCGCGTTGCCGAAAGCACCAAGATTGCAGTAAATCAGGCTTGGCTTGGTTGCCGTCAAAGAACCGGCGTCAAGGCCAAGCTGGTCCACCTGCCCCGGGCGGAGATTCTGCAACACGACATCGGCGCGCTCGTGGATCAAGAGTTTCAGCGCGGCAAGTTGCTGCGGAACGCGCAGTTCGCAGACCGCCGATTTCTTATTGCGGTTGAGCGGCTGGAAGCTCGCCGACGCGCCCTCCCAGAAGGGAGGGCCCCATTTGCGCGCGTCGTCCCCGTCAGACTTCTCGATCTTGATGACTTCTGCGCCCAGGTCACCGAGAATCTGGCCCGCAAACGGCGCAGCGACGCTGTGACCGAGCTCAACAACGACGATACCAGCGAGGGGGGTTGGCGGATTCAATTGGATCTGACTTTTGCAAGAGACTCGAACAGCCCTACATCTAACGTGAAGCGCGCGCTGCTGTCAACGCCGTGCCACGTTCATGAAACTTGCGATCCTGGGCTATAGTGCGCGACATGCGGCATGTGTAAAGTATTCGATCGAGTGGATGCCGAAGA
>JAYVME010000514.1:0-3027 GCA_043759115.1 Betaproteobacteria bacterium
CTCGGAAGTCGGGAAGTCATCGACGAAATACTTGGAACCTGACAGGACGATGGCATCACCCTCGCGGCGGCCGCCCATCATGATCCGGTCGGCCGACCAGACGCCGGACTGTTCGGTGACGGCGTAACTCAGGAGCAGCTCGCCCGTGCCCACGCGCCCGAGCAGCGCGCGCTGCGCAGTGTTGCCATACTTTGCGATAACCAGAGCCGGGACCATCGTCGAGTGGACCGGCAGCGGTGCGATGCAGCGACCCACCTCTTCGAGCAACAGGCCAAGGTAGGTGATCGGCTGGCCCTGGCCGCCGACGTCTTCGGGCAGGCACAGCGTGAGCCAGCCCAGGCCGGAGAACTTCTTCCACAGCTCTCTGGAGAAGCCGCTGTAGCCGCGCTCGGCTTCACGCACCAATGCGGGCCCGCACTCGCTCTCGAAAAACCGCGCGACGGCCCGCTGTACTTCGAGTTCGTGCGCATCCGGCAATACGTTCATTCATGTCTCCCGGGATTCTTGATGTTGTCGTGCCGGTCTGAGAGCGTTTGGCGCGGGCAGGATCACGCCTTTTGCCGCGGCATCGACAAGCCCTTGCGGGCGACCTGGTCGCGCATGACCTGCACGCTGCCGTGGTTGACCGTCGACTGGAAAGCGCCGAGCAGGTTGTGCGCGAACACGCCTTCGTTGATCGCTTCGGGTGAACCGTTGAGCAGTTGCGCATAAGGCCCGAGGATCTGACTGATGGCTTCAGTCGCGCGCACGCCGTGCTCGGGAGCGAAGACTTTCTCGGCAGCGCCCTCGTAGACGAAGTTGCCGCCGTTCTCCTCGATCGAGAGGCTGCGCATCGTCATCAGCCGGCAGACCTGGGCTTCCGTCCACAACTCGGCGACCTTGTCGCGCACGCGCGGGTCCCGGCGTTTTTCGCCGACCGATGCTTGCCCGCTCTTGAGGTGGTTCACGATGTCCTCGTCGCGCATCACGGAGATCAGGTAGCGGCGCGCGCCGACGCGGTCCAGGTTGAGACCACGCTGCGCGACGCGCCATCCGTCGTTCTCTTCGCCCAACAACGCGTCGACCGACACCTCGACGTTGTCGAAGAACACTTCGTTGGTGCGCGGCTCGCCATAGGTTGTAACGGAGGGCGCACGCGGCTCGTGCTGGATGGTCCAAAGCGGCCGCACCGTGATGCCGGGCAAATTCATAGGCACCAGCAGCACCGAAAGACCCGCGTGACGTCTTGATTGAAGATCGGTGCGCGCCATCAAGAAAATATGCGTCGAATTCTGGGCGTTGGTCGTGTAGATCTTTTGGCCGTTGATCACGTATTTGTCGCCCACCCGCGTGGCACGGCAGCGTATGCCGGCAAGGTCAGTTCCGCAATGCGGCTCGCTATACCCTTGGCAGAACACAATTTCCATCCTGATCGAGCCGGGGATGAAGTCTTCTTTCTGCTTTTCGCTGCCGGACGCGAGGATCGCGGGTGCACCGGTGCCGCCACCGCCCACGCCGAGGCCGGCCGCGCGATGAAATTCCTCTTCGACGATAAATTGCGCGATGCGGCTGCGCGCATGGCCGCCGTATCTCTTGGGCCAGCTAACCGCCGACCAGCCGCGGTCGCGGATCATGCCCAGGAACTTGAGGCTTGCCTCGGTGTAACCTTGGCCAACCACGGTTTCCTGAAGATCGCGCTTGATCTCGTCGGACATGTGCTCCTTGATGAAAACCTGTATCGAAGTCCTCAGCTCGTTTTCTTCAGCGGAAAAAGCGAAATCCATTTGAATACATGCTCCCCAGTACAAGCACCAATGTATAGGTTGATCATCAGGCGTAGACTGATGAATTCAGCGGGGGGTATCTGCCAATTCGATATCCCCAGCGCCTCAGAGGTACCGATTCAGCAAGCTGGCGTTGACCCGCATAGGGCCACCGCCTCACCACCGCACCAGGATGAAACCCCCACGCTCACTGCGTTCGCTGCCCCCCGAGGAGGCGCTCAGACCCTTAGCAACGGCCGGGCGGGACTGATATGGAGCTTCGACAACTTCGCTATTTCGTCTCGGTCGTGGACGCCGGCAGCATCACGCGTGCCTGCGATTCGCTGCATATCGTGCAGTCGGCGGTAAGCCATCAACTGCGGCTGTTGGAAGGTGAACTGGGCAGCAGCCTGTTATTGCGAAGCGGCACCGGCGTCTCGCCGACGCCCGCGGGCAACGCGCTTTACAGCCACGCCCGCATCATCCTCAAGCAAGTCGAGGACGCGAAATCATCCGTGGCGTTCGAGCAGTCCCATATCGCCGGCTCGGTCGTGATCGGCATCGCCGGCAGCACGGCGCAGCTATGCGCGGTGGCCATTCTGGCGGCCTCGCGCAAAAGTTATCCGGACGTGATGCTGAGCATTCATGAAGGCGTGAGCAATGCGCTGGTCGCCGACGTAGTTGCCGGCAAGATCGACCTGGCGGTTGTCTACGCGTCCGAGGCGACGGAAAAACTCGACACACTGCAAGTGGTGTCGGAACCGATGTTCTTCGCGACGACTCATCCCGACGCACGACGCGAATATGCCGGCCGCTGCAGTATCAAGCTGAGCGAACTCTCGCGTTGGCCGATGTTGGTGCAAAGCGTGCCCGGCGCCACGCGAGCGGTGATCGACCGCGCCTTCGCGATGCAAAACATCCGTTACACCGTCGTGGCGGAGGTCAACGCTCCGTCGAGCCTGAGCGCGAGCGTGCTCGCCGGGCTGGGTAGTGCGGTTTTGCCTTGGGTCTCGATTGAGCTGATCCAAGACCGAAAAGAACTGCTCGTGTTGCCATTGACCCAGCCTGGTGTCTACCGCGACGTCATCATCGTGACACGTCCGGGTAGACCCTCAACACGCGCTGCGACGCTGGTGCGCGATCTCGCGTTCACGAAGCTCAGAGAGCTTCACTACCCGCTCATCGCGGCGCAGGATAGCTCACTCGCTGCCTGACCAGTGCGCAAGTATTCCAGCCTCCCCGCCTCTCCGCCTCCCCGCCTGTAGACGCTAACCGCTTCGAGCCC
>JAYVME010000515.1:0-3023 GCA_043759115.1 Betaproteobacteria bacterium
TTGATGTCGAGGGCGGGCTGGCCGACCATGCCGCAGCCCGTCGTGTTGACGACCAGCGCCGCGTCTTCCAGAGCGTCATGGCGTTGCTCCCAGCGCAGCGCTTTGAGCGGACCGGCGAATTCCTTCGCGATGCCCTGCGCGCGCGCAAACGTGCGGTTGACGAGCCGAATCTCCCGCGCGCCCTCCTGTGCTAAGCCGTAGCACACGGCGCGCGAGCCGCCGCCGGCGCCGATCACCACGATCGGTCCTGAATCAGCGCGCCAGCCGGGCTGCTCCTGCCTGAGGTTGTGGATGAAGCCGTAACAATCGTTGTTGGTCCCGGCGAGCGACCCGTCGGGCCTGACGACCACGCAGCTGATCGCGCCGATGCTTTTCGCCAGCGTGTCGACCTCGTCGACGATCTTCATCGCCTCTTGCTTGTGCGGGAGCGTGAGGTTGCAACCCGCGAATCCGAGCGGATGCAGCGCGCGCAGGGCCGCGGCGAGGCCCGCGGGCCGGATCGCGAGCGGCACGTAGCTTCCGGCGAGGCCGTGCTGCCTGAACCAGTAGTTGTGCAGCAGCGGCGAGCGGGAATGCATGACGGGCCAGCCCATGACGCCGGCAAGCAGTAAATGATCGGGATTTGCCATCGGCGTATTTTCGCATGCATTGCCCCTTATCGGCGTTGACAGCCAGGCGGATGAGGGGTGATCATCGGCGGCGATTCGCGCCGATAAAGGAACATCGCGAACATCGCGAATATCGGGAACATAGGAGGCGGCGGCATGACTGTTCAGGAGAAAACGAAACCTAAAGTCGCGATCATGAACGCGGTCCACGACCTGCCCGTGCTGGTCGCCCGCGACCACGGGTATTTCAAGGACGAGGGCCTGGACCTCGAGTTCGTGACTACGCCGGGGATGGCCCAGGTCACCACCTCCCACGCCGTGAAATTTGACTCTGTGTTCGACCGCCCGCTCGACTCGGTGTACAACGACGGCGGCATCGACCAGTACCGCATGTGCGAATGGGGCATCATGAAGCGCGCCGTCGAAGCCGACGCCAGCCGGCTGCGCCGGCGCAAGATCGTCGCCCTCGGCGCTTCCATGTTGTCGTTCGCCATCGTCGTCGCCGCCGATTCCAAAATCTACGAGCCCGAGATGCTCAAGGACAAAGCGATCGCGGTGACGCCGAACAACGGCTCCCACTTCACCACGCCGAAAGAAATCATCGCGCGCCTGAATGCTGAAATCACCAAGGCGCGGCTTGAGCAGATGCAGAAGATCATCAAGGAAGCCGGCATCGTCATCCAATGAGCGTTGCGCAGGAAATACGGCGTGGGTGAGGCAACCCAGCCGACGATCGCGGTATTCACCAAAAACCGCAGCAACCCCGCGTACGCGGCGGCGCGGCTCGGCGCCGACCGCAGCGCGCAGCGGCTGGGCGCGCGCACCGTGCATTACGTGCCGCTTGAACCGGACAATGTCGACGAGCAGATCGCGCTGATCGATGACGCGCTCGCGCAGCGTCCCGACGCGTGCGTGCTGGTGCCGGTACATCCGACCGCGGTCAACGCGGCTATCCGCCGGATCAACGCGGCGGGTGTGCCCATCATCGGCTTCATCAACCGGTTTACCGAGCCGCAGGCCGTCGTCAGTTTTATCGGGTCCGAAGATTATCCGCTGGCGTTCAAGGTCGCAACTTACCTGGGCGGGCATCTCAAGGCACGCGGCGATATAGTTATCGTCGAAGGGCCGCGCGATTCGGTCACCAGCCTCGCGCGTGTGCGCGGATTTCGCGACGCGCTGGAAAAATTTCCAGGTATGCGCATCGTGGCGACGATCCGCGGGGACTATCAGCGTGAGCCAACGTTGCGCGCCGGTGAAGAACTGCTGAAGTCGGCGCTGCGGTTTGACGCGATACTCGCGGCCAACGACGTGATGGCGCTCGGCATGCTGGAGGTACTCGACGCCGCCGGACGCACGAGCGTGGTGGTCGGCGTCAACGCAATTCCGGATGCCATCACCGCCATCAAGCGCGGCAAGCTGCTCGCAACGGTCGATTTCGACGCCATGAAAATGGGTTGCCTGGCGACGGAAGCGGCGATCCGGCATTTGCGCGGCGAACGCGTGCCGCCTGAAATCATTCTGCCGGTGCAAATTGTCGATCGCACCAATTGCGCACTATGGGACAAACCGTTCACTGAGCGCGCATGTCCGCGGTGGGAAGACGTGCTGGCATCGCCGGCATAGCAATCGACTGATTGCGTGCTTGATATGCACTCGGGTGCGTCTTGGCAGCTTGCCGCAAAACTTCGTGACGATCCTTTTTGCATCAAGCTGCTAGAATCAACGCCTTGCCTTAACGTGCGGCGGCAACCAGCCGCGCGACGCAGGAAACACGGAGAAAACTCATGGACACCCCGACCCCCGCGGCGCCGACCAAAACGTGCAGCCCCGCGCCCAAGCGCACGACCTACAAAGGCGCGGAGATCATGGTCGAGTACCTGATCAAGGAGAAGGTGCCTTATCTCTTCGGCGTATGCGGCCACGGCAACATCGGTTTTCTTGATGCCGCGTGCAGCGCGGCTGATCGCATCCGGACCATCTCGGTGCATCATGAGCAGGCCGCCGGTTATATGGCCGACGCGTATTACAAGGTGAAACATCAGCCGGTCGCGACCTACACGTCGTGCGGTCCCGGTTCATGCAATCTGCCGGTTGCGCTCGCCGGCGCGATGATGGATTCGTCCGCGTTTCTCGCCATCACCGGCAACGTGCCTACCACCCAGTTCAACCGCATGCCATTCCAGGAAACCGGCCGTTATTTTCAGGGCGATTTCCCGTCGGTGATCCGTCCGCTGGTCAAGAAAAGTTTTCAGCCGACGCGCGTGGAAATGTTGCCGCTTGCGATGAAGCAGGCATTCAGCCTGCTGCGCACCGGCCGGCCGGGCCCGGTCAACATCGACGTGCCGCTGAATGTATTTCAGGAAACCGCCGAAGTCGAAGTGCCGGATCCCGATCCGCTGGTCATGCAGCGCGCGC
>JAYVME010000516.1:0-7139 GCA_043759115.1 Betaproteobacteria bacterium
CCGGACTGACCGAGGCTGAAGTCGATAATCTCGCGGCCCATTACGCGCGCCAGAAGGCCCGCTCCGTTGTCTACATGTCCCCGCCTTCCAAGTGAGCATCTCACGCCGGCCTTTAACCGTGGCCTCGTCGCGCCCGGACCGGAAAGGGTAAAATGACTGGGCCGAATTTCAGGGAAGAACTCGCGGCTTGCGAATTGAACCACCGCCGCGCGTTTGGTCGGCACAAAATATAGGAAAACTGTAATGAGCGAAACCCCACTGCATCGGCTATACAACCATTACTCCGAGCTGCCCTACAGCCTGCGCATTCTGTATACGGCCGCGCTGTGCATTCTTGGCTCGGGCTACCTGTTTGCCCTCATTTACCTGTTTCACTCAAATTCAGGCCGCGACGGTAACCCGATGAATTTGACGTACGATGACATTGTCATCGCCTACGCCGGCAGCGGCAAGGGTTCCAAGCTCGAATCCGCGCTGCGCGGACCGATGTCAACCATGCTGCCCGCGGATGAGGCGAGAGCCTTGATTAACTGGGTACAGAACGGCGCCGACCGCGCGACGTACGACACCTCCATCAAGGCGGCGCTCGACAAGCGGTGCATGTCGTGCCACGACGGCGGCAATCCGCACCTGCCAAATTTCAACGGCTACGACAATATCAAGAAGGTGGCCGAGAAGGATACTGGAACCGATATCTTCACGCTGGTTCGCGTGTCGCACATACATCTGTTCGGGATAACTTTCATTTTCTTCGTCGTGGGGACCGTTTTCAGTCACGCCTATGTGCGGCCGATATGGCTGAAGTGCGTGGTCATAGGGATGCCTTTCGTGTGTTTGTTTATCGACGTGATCTCATGGTACCTGGTCAAGATTTATCACCCGTTCGCCTGGATCACCATGGGTGCCGGCGGCTTGATGGGCCTGTGCTTCGCCATCATGTGGGTGATATCGATGTATCAGATGTGGTTCCAGCGTACTCCTCCGGCAGTCACCCAGCGGCAGCTTGGAGATATGCGCGCAACTGTCGGCTGACGAGATCACCGCCGCTTCAAGGAGCAACAGTCATGAGAAAATTTTCTTTCAAATCGGGCGCCGGTATCGGTCTCACACTGCTTTCCCCCGCAGTGCTTGCTGCCCAGGAGGAGGTGCTGGAGACCATTTGGCGAGTGTCGGCATACGCGTTCATTCTGTTCGTGATCATCATCATCGTTGCCGTCTACTTCATGAGATCACGAGACAAGCGCAGGGCTCCATTGGGCAGAATATTCGAGGAACGCGAATCCATACACTCCGTTGGACCCGATACCCCGGTCACCGCGTGCGTGCAGAAGATGACGGTCGAGAAAATCGGTGCCCTAATCGTCATGGATGGCGAAAGGCTGATAGGCATTTTCACGGAGCGGGATGCACTGAACAAAGTGCTGGCCGCCGGCCGTGATCCCGTTAACACGAAAGTCTCCGAGGTGATGACGAAGGACCCATACTGCATCCCGCCAACGACGACCGTCGGCGAGGCGATGGAGTTGGTCACCACGCGGCGGATCCGGCACCTGCCCATAGTGGATAACGGCAAGGTGCTCGCCGTCGTATCGAGCGGCGATCTAACTCACTGGCTGGTGAAGGACCAGATGGGAGAGGTTCAAGAACTTGTCGACCTTGCCGCCCGGTCCTGACTGCTCCGACCTAGCGCGGAACCAGTAAATATCCCCCGGCAAAGCCGGGGGGTCTCCCGCTGACGCTAGCAGTTGCGATGAGTAGTTTCAGCGCCACCTCCTTGCTGCTGGAAACGGAAGTCCAGACAATTCCCGCGTTATAGAGCCTGCTTGCCGTGTGGACTACCAGCGCGATCAGCAGCTACGAGGTTGCTGCGACCGCGACACACTAACGATTCCTGCAGAACGCTCGTGCGCCCGTGCTTACTTCGCGGGCTGACTCGCGTACCAGGACGCCAGGCTTTCGGCAATTGCTTCGCGTAGAACGCGGCGATATTGTCGATATCCTTGTCGTTGAGACCTGCTGTAGCAGCAATACACGGATTCGACCGGACCTTCACTCACGCCGGAGAAATTCCGCAACCTGGCTCGCAGCGCGATCGGCGGACTTGATACAGTCTCCAATCGCCACGCCGCCCCGATAATTGGCACAGAAGAACATTCCCGGAAAATTGCGCTCGGCGGCTTCAATCGTCGCGATGTGTCCAAGGTGACCGAGCGTGTACTGCGGTATTGCGCGGGACCAGCGTTTGACGCGTACGAATTTCGCATGGGCGCGTGCGCCCAGCAGCGCCACGTGTTCGGCTTGCACGATCGCAGCAATTTCGTCGTCGTTGAGCCGCGCGAGTTCGGGCTGGCGCATGCCACCAACGAACGTCGTGAGCAAAGCAAGCTCGGGTGGCGCGCGATTATCGAATAAGGTGCTCGAAAATATCGTGCCCAATATGCTCCTGCTCTCGCGCTGTGGCACCAGCACGCCAAACCCATCGAGTGCGTGCGGGATGGTCTCACGCCGGTAAGCGCTGACGGCCACCGCCACCGGCGGATAAGGGATTGCCGCCAACGCGGCACCCGCATCGGGTGCAAATGAAGTCACCAGCTTCGCCGCGGCATACGCCGGTGTGGCCAGCACCACGGCGCGCGCATTGAAGTCGCGCCGCGCATTCACGCCACCGGCGCTCACCACCTGCCCACTCTTGCCCGGCACGATGCCGACCGCTTCAGTCGCGAGTTCGACATGCGCGAGCCGGCGCGCGAGCGCATCCGTCAAGGTCTGCATGCCCTCGCGGAACGCAAACATCGGTGCGGCCTGCTTCGATTTTTCAGTGTCGCGCGCGCGGGCTCGCGCGCCCAGCAGATAACCGCGGATCAGGCTACCGTGCGCCTGCTCGAGTTCGTGCAAGCGCGGGAATGCCGCTTTCAGGCTCAATGCCTCGGGATCGCCCGCGTAGACCCCGGCAACAAACGGGTTGATGGCGTAATCAAGAAACTCGCCGCCGATCCGCCGGCGCACGAACGCGGCAACCGATTCCTCTACATCGGGCGCACCGGCCGCGATGAAAGGCTCGCATAGCAGTCTTAACTTAGCACGCGTCGAGAACAATGAAGTGCCGATAAATTCAATGGGCGACAGCGGGAGTGCCGTCAGCCGGCCGGCGCGCAAAATATAACGATTGCGCGCCGCCGGATTTGCGCTGATACGCTCGCGCGCAACACCGATTTCGTCGAGCAATTGCGCAATCAGCGGCGTTGTGTCCAGCGCGCTGTTGGGCCCGGATTCGAGCAGACAGTCCTGCTCGCGCACGGTGCCGATCGACCCGCCCGGCTGGGCTGCGGCTTCCAGCAGCACCACGCGTATGCCACGTTGCTGAAGACCCCACGCGCACGCAAGGCCGGAAATTCCACCGCCGACCACGATCACGTCCGTATCGAAGATGCCGCTCACCTATCGCCTCCCGCCAGCCTGCACCTGCATCTAATTTCCGCAGCAATCCCGCTCATCCTTATTTTCAGCACCGGCACTTCGCTAAACTTCAAGTGATTCCCCATCCGCTCGCTGTTATAGTGGCAAAGACGGCCACGGTTTGGCGCATTATCCAACCCGCTTCAACATGGGACGCGCAAGAACGCGTTCCGCACCCTCAGGGAGAAACATGTACCGCGAGCATCACGAAATCAAACCGGCTGCGGCAGTCCCATCTTACTTGAGCGAGACGTACTGGTGGGCCTATGTGCATCCCAACGCGGTCAGTATTTTCGAGCGGCAGTGGCTCGTCAATGCGATCCTGTGGGGAAATTTTGCGCGACTGCGCGATGCGGCGCTCGCTGAGCTCGGCCAGCAGATAAGCGGGCGCACCCTGCAGGTGGCGTGCGTTTACGGTGATTTTTCCGCGCATCTTGCGAATCGCATTGCGCCGGGCGGCGCGCTGGACATTGTCGACGTGCTGCCGATTCAGCTAACCAATCTGCGGCGCAAGCTCCCGGCCGGGGTGCCGGTCACCGTCTATCAGCGCGATTCGACTGCACTCGGCTTCCCCGACGCCAGTTATGACCAGGTGGTGATTTTCTTTCTGCTGCACGAGCAGCCTGCCGAAGCGCGCCGGGAAACGTTGCGCGAGGCAATCCGGGTGACAAATCCGGGCGGCAAGGTCGTGATCGTAGACTACCATGGGCCGCATTTGCTTCATCCGCTGCGCTACGTATTTCAACCGGTATTGCGGATACTCGAACCGTTCGCCATCGATCTGTGGCGCCATCACGTCAGCGAATGGCTGCCGAAGACCATACTGCCCGCGCAAATCAGGAAGGAAACTTTTTTCGGCGGGTTGTATCAGAAGGTCGTCATGACGGTATAAACGGCTTTGCGAATCGCCTAAGAGGTCGCGCACCCGCCGTCACTCGCCTTTGGCGGGCGACACGACCTTGCATCAATGCGCACCATTCGTACGGAGAGCAAACTGCGACAATCTGCGCCGTCTACTTACCCTTCTTCTCCGGCACGTGTCCCTTGTTCATCATATAGGTGATGGCTTCCTTCATCTCGGCATCGGTCAGATTCGGCATGCCGCCGCGCGCCGGCATGCCGCCGTGACCGTTGATGGCGGAACGAACCGTCGCATCCAGGCCGTCTTTCAACCGCGGGATCCATGCATCGCGATCGCCGATTTTGGGCGCGCCACCCTTGCCGGTCTCGTGACATTTGGAACAACGCATCTTTACAATCTGCTCGCCCGTGCGTCTGACGGGCGCTTTTTTCTTGCTGGTCGGTTCAATCCAGTGGCCCCCGGATTGATTGACCATATAGGTAACGGCACGCTTGATTTCCGTATCGGTAAGCTGCATGTTGCCGCCATGCGGCGGCATCTGCCGGATGCCCTTGAGCACAATCTTTGTTAGGCCGGTAAGGCCCTGGGTTGCCAGCTTGTTCCAGGCCGCCTGGTCGCCGATTTTTGGCGCACCCTTCGCACCTGTGGCATGACATGCGGCACATGTGCCATCAACCACCGTCTTGCCGCTGCGCTCGCCATTCTGGGCAATTGCTTGTATCGATGCGCTCGACATTGCGAGTGTGAGACCCAGACCCATTATCAGGTGTTTCGGTATTCCAACCACCGCTAAACAGCGGTGGCTGCACCTAAGCTCTTTGCTGAACATGACTTCTCCTTCGCATGACCGAGTCAGCATTATATCCTCCCCCGCCTCCGCGCCAGCCGGTAACTTGGCAATGCTTGATATATATCAAATACTGCAGCCGCTACCGCGCTTATAAAATAACAATGTCATACTGTGTGGTCGCATTGCCACCAACGCAAAGGGCAACGACATGGAGGTAACAAAAACCGACGTCGTCATCGTCGGCGCGGGAGGCGCGGGCTTGCGGGCGGCGATTGCTGTTGCGGAGTCCGACCCGTCGTTGACCGTCGCTCTGGTTTCCAAAGTCTACCCGATGCGCAGCCACACCGTCGCCGCGGAAGGCGGCGCCGCCGCGGTGACGCTGGCGCACGACAGCCTCGAAGATCATTTCAACGACACCGTCGATGGCGGTGACTGGTTGTGCGAGCAGGACGTCGTCGAGTATTTTGTCGCCCACGCCCATCAGGAGATGGTGCAGATGGAGCACTGGGGCTGCCCGTGGAGCCGCACTAAAGACGGTCATGCGAACGTGCGCGCGTTCGGCGGCATGAAGGTCGAGCGCACGTGGTTCGCCGCCGACAAGACCGGCTTTCACATGCTGCACACGCTGTTCCAGACCTCGCTCAAATATCCCTCGATCAAGCGCTTCGACGAGCATTTCTGCGTCGACCTGGTGGTCGAGGACGGCCGTGCGCAGGGCGTGGTGGCGATCGAGATCGCGACCGGCGAATTCAGGCTGATCCAGGCCAAAGCGGTCATCATCGCCACCGGCGGCGCCGGCCGCGTATTCCGCGAGAACACCAACGGCGGCATCGTCACCGGCGACGGCATGGCGCTCGCTTACCGGCACGGCGTGCCGCTGCGCGATATGGAGTTCATGCAGTACCACCCGACTTGCATGCCGGGCACGGGGCTGCTCTTCACCGAGGCGTGCCGCGGCGAAGGCGGCTTTCTGCTCAACAAGGACGGTTACCGCTATCTGCAGGATTACGGACTCGGTCCGCCGGACCCCTCCCCGCGTAATAAGGCGATGGAACTGGGGCCGCGCGACCGCTTGAGCCAAGCGTTCTGGCACGAGAAGCAAAAAGGCCGGACGGTAGACGGGCCGCACGGCGCGGTGGTGCATCTCGATCTGCGCCACCTCGGCGAGCAAAAGCTGCGCGAGCGCCTGCCGCAGATCTACGAACTCGCTGAAGAGTTTCTCGGCATCGATCCGGCGCACACACCGATCCCCGTGCTGCCCGCCGTGCACTACACAATGGGCGGCATCCTCGCTGACGGCCACACGGCCGCACCGCTGCCCGGCCTGTATTCGGTCGGCGAATGCTCGAGCATCGGCATCCACGGCGCCAACCGGCTCGGTTCGAATTCGCTGACGGAACTGATCGTGTTCGGCAAGGTTGCCGGCGATGAAGCAACCCAATTCGCGAAGGCTGCAACGTTCAGCAATCCGGCGGCGCTCAAGAAGCAGGCCGAGGCCATACGCCAGCGGGCGCTCGACATCGTCACCAAGGCCGGCGGCACCGAACGCATGGCCGTGCTGCGCACCGAGATGGCCAAGAGCATGGAAGACGGCTGCGGCATTTACCGCCGCGGGCCGGACATGCAGGCCACGTGCAACAAAATCGACGAATTGAAGCAGCGCTACAAGAACCTGAAAATCGACGACCACTCGAAAGCATGGAATACCGAATGGCTGCTCGCCATCGAACTGGGCTATCTGCTCGACGTTGCCCAGGCGATCGTCTATTCGGCGATCAACCGCAAGGAATCGCGCGGCTCGCACCAGCGGCTCGACGGCTTTGAGCAACGCGACGACGTGAACTATCTCAAACATTCGCTTGCGTACTATGCCGGCGACGGCGCGCCGCGCATCGAATACGGCGCGGTAAAAATAACCAAATCCAAGCCGGGCACGCGCGCCTACGGCGCCGCGGGCGAGAAAGCGGAAGCAGATCGAAAGAAAGAGGCGGGCCATGCCTGATACCGGGAAATCCATCGAAATCGAAGTAC
>JAYVME010000517.1:0-7135 GCA_043759115.1 Betaproteobacteria bacterium
CGAATCTTGGCTTCGATTTCGGCGACAACGGTTGACATGGTAGCTCCCGATAATTTGCGAATTCCAGCAGTGTAGCGCGGTATTTTGTCGAGCGCTAACCTCTTCAACAAGTTCTGCGACGTCGCCAGTTGCACTCACCTCGCGCAAGACCCGCGCTTCTCCACCAACGGCGAGCGCGTCAAAAATCGCGACGAGATCACGCGCCTGTTGAACGAAATTTTTCTGCAGCGGCCCACGCGCGAATGGGTGAAGCGGCTCGACGACGCGGGTGTCGCCAACGGACCGATCAACACCATCGAACAAGTGTTCGAGGAACCGCAGGTGCAGGCGCGCGGCATGAAGATCGAATTGCCGCACGCCGCGGCAGGGATGGTGCCATTGGTCGCGAGCCCGATGAAGTTTTCAGGCACGCCGATCAGGCACGAAATGCCGCCGCCGGTGCTGCGGCAGCACACCGATGAAATATTGTCCGGCGTGTTGAAGAAGAATGAGGCGGAGATCACGAAGCTGAAGGCAGGGGGGGGTGGTCTGAATCAGGGTCGGCACAGCAATGCGCGAGACGTAGCGCAGTGGGTAGAGGTGCCCACGCGTTAAGCTGCGTATTTACGGGGCGGCACGCTAGTGCTATCATGACTGCCTGCATTTGATAGCAAAGGTGATGCCATGGCTAATCTCAGTGTACGCGGGGTCGCGGAGAAATCCCTGCAACGCATCAAGCAAACCGCCAAGCGCCGGGGCGTGAGCGTGAACCGGCTGATTACCGACATGCTCAATTCGGAAACCGGCCTCGCGCCTGCCGCGAAGCTGCTCGCCACGCACCATGATCTGGACAAGCTGGCCGGCACCTGGAACGCCGCCGAGGCGCGGGCATTTGAAGAGGTCACCGCCTCGTTCGGGCAGATTGACAAAGGACTTTGGCGTTGAGGCGCATTCTTATTGACACCAATGCTTACGCCGCCTTCAAGCGCGGCGATGCGCGGACGCTGGATGTTTTCCGCCATGCGCCGGAAATCGCGCTGAATGCCACGGTAATGGGCGAACTGCTGGCGGGATTTGCCAGTGGCAGTCACGCTGCCAGGAATAGGCGTGAACTCGCCGAATTTCTGCAAAGTCCTAGAGTGCGACAACTGGTGGTGGACGCCGAGACCGCCGAGCATTACGCCGTGCTGTTCGCCGGCTTGCGCAAGAAAGGCCGCCCGGTTCCCACCAACGATCTGTGGATTGCTGCCTCAGCGATGCAGTACGGTTACGCGGTATTCAGTTTCGACAAGCATTTTTCCGAGATGGAAAACCTCATCGTGGGCAGCCGGCTGGAAGACTTCCTGCCTTGATCCGGTGGTTTCCGTTCGGGAAAATATAGCGCTGCCGCATGCCGCTGCCCCACGCCGCGGCCGGCAAGGTGCCGCTCGTGGCGAGCCCGATGCGATTTTCAGGGACGCCGATCAAACACGAAGTGCCGCCGCCGGTGCTGGGTCAGCACACCGATGAAATACTGCGCGGCGTGCTGAACAAGAATAAAGCAGAGATTGCGAAGTTGAAAGCGGAAGGGGTTGTTTAATGCCTCACTTCAACGGCGCGTTCCACTTTTGCACGGTTCCGCTTGAAAGCGAGATTTAGACATCAACCTCTTTCCGCTCATTTTTTGCTTGCTGAACGCAGTTTCGAGGTCTTCTTTGCGCGTTGCTTCTGAGTGCCGAGATGCTTGGCAAGTGGACCGCGAAAGCCAAGCAAATATTTGAGCCGTTGAGACTTTGAAGCGCATACCGATTCAAAGAACCATTTCGCCGTATCCCGCACAGAGTCCGGCGGCAATATTTCCTCGATTGCGACCTTCCAAAGGTAACCGTACCGAGAGAAATAGATAGCTAGCGAATTGACTTCGTGCGCCGTCGTCTTGGATTCGCCGCAGTGAATACCATCAAACCCGTGAAGAAGGTAATAGCCGATCAATTGGAAGAAGTCCCGATTATCAAGATAAGGGATCTTTGTAGTCTTGATATCAATGAGACAACCATCAAGAAGAAGGTCTGCGTCCGCGCCGCCGACAAGCTTAGATGCGGCACCGAACGTCGGGTTAAGCAAACACGTGCGTGTAGCTCTAAACGATGACTCATTAACTAAAGCGAGCAACCCGCGTAAATCGGCAACGTCTTTTGCGTCTGGTTTTTCAAGATGCAACCAATCAACGTGGTCCGGGCCAGCGCGACATGCAACATCAAGATAGGCAAGACGCAAAGCGGCAAATAGAAGTTTGTCCGTGACAAGGCCGGTCTTCAAATATGCTCGGTGCTCACGCTTGGCCTCATTTATATAGGCGTCAGCCTTTCGGCGCTGACGATCCACTTTATGCGACAGCGTATCGCTGTCCTCGTTGTACTCGTACTCTGAAACGCCGATACGCTCAACACCAGCTTCGGCAATCCATCTCAATGTTTGCGCAACACTGTTGACGCGCTGAAGGAAAAATCGCAGGAGATAGTCGAACGCTGTACCGACAATCCGATAGTTGGTTGTGAGGGGTGCCGCCTTTATGGCACCGAAGCGGATCGGTGGCTTTATTACTCGTGCGCGCAATCCGTCGCGAATTGACGCTTTATCATGGATGATTGAAGAGAGACTCATGGCCTGCGGTCGGTAGAAAACAAAACAACGCTCTGAATCCTAAAGTTTCCCCTCGATAAACTTCCACTCCGCCGGATCGACCGGCGTGATCGACAGCCGATTCCCCCGTTGCAGGAGCTGCATTTTGGCGAGCTGGGGATAACCGCGCAGTTCGGACAGCGGCACCAACCGCGTTTTTTTGACCAGCTTCACATCGACGTGCACCCAGCGCGGCTTGTCGCGCGTGGCCTTGGGGTCGAAATATTTGCTCTTGCGGTCGAACTGCGTTTCGTCGGGATAGGCGGGCTTGCTGACTTCGGCGATGCCGGCGATGCCCGGCACTTCGCAGCTCGAGTGGTAAAACAACACCTGATCGCCAAGCTGCATCTGGTCGCGCATGTAGTTGCGCGCCAGGTAATTGCGCACGCCAATCCACGCCGTGGATTTTTTCGGCGCATGCGCGAGATCATCGATACTGAATTCGTTCGGTTCGGATTTCATCAGCCAATAGCGCATGGGTTTATCGGTATGGTGGGGGGAGTTTCAGTTGATGGCATTTTATCAACGGTTTGGGCGATATTCCCAATTGTGTTGCAACGTCCGGCCCCGAACAAACGGCTTCATGAGCAGGCGGAGATCAAATCGGGGCACCGATTTACTGGCTTAAAAGTGGTCGCCCGACGCAAGTTCGTCGGCGGAAGGCTCTGCATCGAGGCTGGCGATGGCCGCATCGGGGTCGCGCGCATACTCGGCCCTGAATGCGACGATGCGTTCGATTTTTTCGCGATGACCGAGATAACGATCGAGTAGTGGCGGATTGAGCCGGTCGTAAAGCGGCATCCAGCCGTCGCCGGCCCGCATCGAAAGCCCCGGGTTGAGTACGTAGAACCCGTGTGCAGTGCGCGCGAACAGCTTTCGGTTGTAAGCGTATTTGCGCGAGATCTCGTTTCTCGCGAGCACGCCACTCAAGTACGCGCGACGCCTGCGCGATTCCGGGAGCACGCTTGCGGGAAATGCTTCCGCCGGCGCGACAAAGTCGTCGACATTCAGGCCGATGCGCCACCATTTGGGGTAATGGAGCCGATGCTGGAGCAACGCGAGCATCGCGTTGAACACGAAGAACTCAATGAGGTGGCCGTCGAGCTTGAACAGACGGTCGTCGACCATGAGGTCGACGGCCTGCGGCGCAAGCAGGCGGTGCAATTCGGCAAACGGTCCTCTGGCGTACGCGGCATCGAGCAAGGCGCACAACAGCACATGATGAAAAGCAAGCCGGCCGTGGTTGTCGGCCAGATCGACATCGGCCCCGCGCGCGAGCAGCGCCTCCGCAAGCGCCACGTTGCCCCGCGCCGCGGCAATCATAAGCGGCGTCTGATTAAACTGATTGCGGAAGTCGACACCATACTGGTCGACTTGGCGCAAAACCTCCTTCGGATTCTTGCTGTCATAGGCCGCGCAGAATCGCCTGACCAGATTGGCGCCGGTGTCGACGAGCCGGATCTCCCGCTGTTCCAGGAGGGATAGCGCACCGAGCGCGGGCTCGAAGCGCCGCTTGGCGAGTCGCTCCACCCACCCTGGCTCGTCATTGAACACCGCGTATTCGAAGAGCTGCTGGCGCGGTTTGTTCGAGAGGCTCTCAGGATCGAGGGCGCGCCCGGCTAACGCCGCGAGATTCGCGTGGTCAAGCACCGGCCAGGGGACTGTCTGCGTCCGCAGCACCGTGCGTCGAACCTCTTCGGCCTGATCGATCTTGCCTTGCTGTTCGAGACGGTACGCTTCGTACTGCCATTCTTCCAGCGTCGATTTTTGCTCGGCGATGCCGATGCGGTCGCGGGTGTGCGTCTGGCCAAGCAGGCGCAGCAGCGCGTGCCCGCTATCCGATTCGACGAGATAGACGCTTCTGATCGCCCGGGTGACGGCCACATACAACGCATTGATGAAGAACTTGTAGACTTCGAGCGACTTGTCGCTCTTGTCCGCGGCGCGGCAATAGCCGGGGTCGCCGGCGTCCACGTCGGCTGCGGAAACGCCGCTGGCAATGGCGGCAAAGCTCTGGCGTTCGCAGGAGACGAAGTTGTAGAGAATGATATGGTCGTATTCGAGGCCCTTCGCCTCCTGCACGGAGAACACAAGCGGCGTTTGGAAGAACTCGCGCGCGGCGGCCTTCATGTCCTCGCGCAAGACCAGCACGGCGAACCGCGCGGACTGGCGGGTCTTGGCATTCAACTCGGCGAGCAGTTTCGATTCGTGCGCCAGCAACTCGACGGTGCCGGTTTCCTGCGCGGCGGTCTCGACCAGGTAGTTGCTTTCCCGGTCTATCGAACCAAAACGCCGCTGCTTGATTCGCAGCAGGCGGTTGGCGAGATCATTGACGCTGGCGGCATTGCGATAATTCGTGCGCAGCACGTGCACCAGTGAGGCCGGATCGAGCGCCCCGGTCGAGAAGAACAGCGTCTTCAACTGCGCCCATGAGAAGAAATTCGGATGCACGATCTGGTTCGAGTCGCCGCACAGCAGGAAGTCCCCTTTGCGGCGCAACAGTCGCAGAATTAGCGCGAGTTGCACATTGGTGATGTCCTGTACCTCGTCCACGGCCGCGAAGTCATAGCGCGGCCGGGCCTCGGCCGCGTAACGCTGCGAAACCATGTTGGAATCGTAAAGATTCGACTCTTCAAGCCATATTCGGTAGCGCTCGAACAGATCGTAGACGATGGATCGCTCATCCTCCAGAAATATCGAACGCTTCACGCCGAGCCCGAGATACTCTTCCCGCGTGAGCGCCGGCTTGTCGAGCGCGAGACCCGTCAGCACGCCTTTGAACTCCTCGAACAATTTGTGCGGCTGCACGCTGCGGGCCTGTGGCTGACGCGTGTGCCAGCCGCGAAACTGCCGGAAATCAACCTCCCGCCCTGCCGGCACACGCACCGATTCCAGCAATTCCCGGAATGAGAGGAAATCGACGTTCTGCTGTTCATTGTCGTAGCCGTCCGCGTAGTAGATCTCTCGCGCATGATGGGCAAGGAACGACGACTGGGTGACGTACAGGACATCACCGGGGACCAGCTTCAGTTTTTCGATTGTGAGCGCGGTCTTGCCGCTGCCGGCCGAGCCCACGATCACCAGCGGCGGCGAGAGCCGGTAAAGGGCTTCTTGCGCCGCGTCGAAGCTTAACACCTTGTCGAGCATGTTGAAGCGTGTATTGGCGGCGTTCACATAAGGCAGCGCGGGCAGCGCGGATTCCGGCAGGTGGCCAATTTCGACAGGCTGCAGTTTGGTTTCGTCCACCCGCGCTCCGCGCAAAAAGCGGGACTTCTCGTAAGCGTGGTTTTCGACCACCTCCAGCAGCAGCGCATAGCGCTCGCCGTTGTGACGCGCGATACGAAATATCAGGCGATTCGAATAATCGAGCTTGGCCCGGTACAGATCGCGGTCAGCGAGCTTTTTAACCTCCGCCGTATAGAAATCGTCGCGCGCAAGCGCCGCGACTACCTTGTCGAATTGTGAACGCACCCGAGTTGCGTCAAGGTCGGAGTGGATGAGGATTTTCAAGTTTAACCAGTGGCGGCAAGAATCCGTTATTTTAATCCGTTGTGATTCTATCCGACTAAGTCGATCGGCACATCGGTCATCAACGGCAAGGGAGCGATCAATTCACCTCCGGCGAAAGCCATCGCAGCGCGATTCAACGTATCGCCGGCGGCGATCAAGTTATCTCTTGTAATCGCGCAGCAGCAAAATTTCCGTGCAGCGGCTGGGCGGTCTGCGTTAATATTACGGGCTGCGACAAAACGTCTATTTCGCCCTTCAGGAGAGGTCATGATACGCAAGCTGAGAACGGAACGCGATAACCAGCAATGGATGCTCGATCTCGCGCTGAACATGCGCGGCCGGGTGCAGAACTTCGAGCGCGACGATCTTGAGGTGCCGGCGGGCAAGCGCGCGCGCAATTACCGCATGCTGCCGAAGGTCTGGCGCGAAGCCGCCGAGCGTAGCGAGATTCTCGCGCGGCGCGCGGAGGCGCAGGGCGCCAACGCGACGGCGACCCATCATTACGACCACGCGATCGAAGCCTACCGCATGGCGCAGCATCCGATTTTTTACGACAACCATCCGGTCAAGAAGGCGCTGTATCGCAAGCTCAACGAAATGGTGGATCGCCGATCGGCGGTCGCCGACTATCCAATCGAGCGCGTCGAGGTGCCGTTCGACGATGGCAAAACCATCTCGTGCCTCTTTCACTTGCTGCCGGATCGGCGCAAGGCGCCGGTGGTGATTTACGTGCCGGGCATGGATCAGTCGAAGGAAGTGTTTCCGAAGGCGAGCCACAACATCGCGCTGTCGCGTGGTTTTCACGTGCTCGCGATAGACGGCCCCGGCCAGGGCAATTCCAACATGCAGAAAATCCGCTCGGTCGGCGACAACTACGAGCGCGCGGGCGCGGCGGTGATCAGCTATCTGATGAAGCGGCCCGAAGTCGACAAGAAAAAAATCGCGATCTACGGCATCAGCATGGGCAGCTACTGGTCGCTGCGGC
>JAYVME010000518.1:0-3013 GCA_043759115.1 Betaproteobacteria bacterium
ATTTCCATCGCTATCGTGCCCTGTCCCGCAATCACGTCCGGATCGTCGTACGGATGCACGAAAGTAAGCTTCCGCGCCCGCGCGAGTTTGCGCGAATGCGTGTAAGCCTCATCGTAGGTGTCGCCGTGCAGGATGACTTTGGCGCCGCGCCCCGCCACCGCCGCCACCTTGATCTGTGGCGTGGTCACCGGCATGACGATGGTTGCCTTGCATTTAAGCTTCTGCGCCGACAACGCAACACCCTGCGCGTGGTTGCCGGCGGAAGCCGCGATCACGCCGCGCGCGAGCGCCGCCGGCGACAGCCGCGACATCTTGTTGTAGGCGCCGCGCAGCTTGAACGAGAACACGGACTGCATGTCCTCGCGCTTCAACAGCAGCGTGTTGTTGAGCCGGGCCGACAGGTTGGGTGCGCGCTCGAGCGGCGTTTCGATCGCGACGTCGTAAACGCGCGCAGTGAGAATGCGTTCCAGGTAATCGATTTTCATGGCTGAGTCCGCAACTTCGGGGGCACGAATAGTAGCAGGATCGCGCGTTTTTAGCTAATTTTATAACCCCCTCCCAAGGGGGGGTCAACGCGCGTGGCGGGCACACAAAGTAAACGTGACGGGGCTCCGGGCTTTCCGCGTTTTCTTCGCTCCCTGTCTCGCCGTCTCGCCGATTACCGTTTACCGTTCACCGTTTACCGTTTACCATTACCACATGACTCAGGACGAACTCAAGCAGGCGGTCGCCAGGGCCGCCATCGAGCATGTGCCGGTCGGCAGCGTCGTCGGCGTGGGCACCGGTTCGACTGCGAACTACTTCATCGACGAACTCGGCAAAATCAAGGGCAGGATCGAGGGTGCGGTCGCGAGTTCGGAGGCGTCGGCGCAGCGCTTAAGGAAGCTCGGCATCGATGTGTTCGAGCTTAACGACGTTGCCGAACTGCCGGTTTATGTCGACGGCGCGGACGAGATCACGCGCCATCTCTCGATGATCAAAGGCGGTGGCGGTGCGCTGACGCGCGAAAAAATCGTCGCCGCGGTCGCGCGCAAATTCGTCTGCATCGCCGACCAGTCGAAGCTTGTTGACGTGCTCGGCAAGTTTCCGCTGCCGGTCGAGGTAATTCCGATGGCGCGCTCCTATGTCGCGCGCGAACTCGTCAAGTTGGGCGGCCAGCCGGCGCTGCGCCCGGGTTTCAAGACCGACAATGGAAACGTGATCCTGGACGTGCACAATCTGCAGATCCTGAAACCGCTCGAGCTGGAAAGCACGCTTAATCAGATTACCGGTGTCGTCACCAGCGGATTATTTGCGCGGCGCGGCGCCGACGTGCTGCTGCTCGGCACCGACAAAGGGGTACAAACTCTGACGCGCTAGCACCGCGCGCGTCAAAGCAGGCGTGCCGACGCTCACACGCCAGCCCGGCGCGGGCTAAAGCAGATCGGGTGAAATAACCGCGCGCAGATGGGTCCGCGCGTGCGCGACATCGGTGCGGCGCGCAATCCACATCATCGCGCCTTTTTTAACGTTCCACTGTTCCTTCGCTCCGGTCAGCAACAAGGCCGCCGTTTCGCCCAGTGTGGGCTGGTGGCCGATGACCACCACGGTGCGCTCACCCTCCGGCCAGCCGGCCGCGAGCAGCACGTCCTCCGCTGACGCGGCGAGACCGATTTCCTTTACCGTCTGAAAATCGAGATGCAGCGCGCGCGCGGTCTGCTGCGCGCGGCGGGCGGGGCTCACGAGTATCACCGCATCTTCCGGCATGCGCGCGAGCAGCCACTTTGCCATGCGCGACGCCTGCTTCACGCCCTTGGCGGTGAGCTTGCGTTCACTGTCGTGAATGCCGTCCTCGGCTTCGGCGTGGCGCCACAGGATCAGTTCCACGACTGGTCTACTCTCAATGTGCAACACTTGACGGCATAGAAGCCAGACTCACGGACGTGCGCATCCCGCAAGCGGGAACCCTGCTTACTGCTCGCTGGCTCGTCCTCGGCTTCGGCGTGGCGCCACAGGATCAGTTCCATCGCCCGCCCCCGCTTTCACGCCGGCATCGATTACTTGGCGGGCGGTGGTACATAACCCTGCGCGGTGTCAGCACCCCCGCCGAAAAAATGCTTGTCCATCTGCTGCACCAGATAGTCGCGCGCTTTCTTATCGGCCAGATTGAGGCGATTCTCGTTGACCAGCATTTTCTGCTGTTCGAGCCATTGCTTCCACGCTTCTTTCGATACGTTCTCAAATACCTTCTTGCCGAACTCGCCGGGATAAGGCGGAAAGTCGAGTCCTTCGGCTTCGCGACCGAGCTTGACGCACTTCACCATTCTTGCCATGAACATCACTCCAGGCTGACAACTGCGCGACTGAATTGCCGCCGCGCCGGATGAGGATTTTATCAGGAATGCCGGATGGCCCCGCGCATGACGACGGGTGACGCGCTACAAGCGCTTGACCAGCACCTGCGAGCGGCGTTGGTAGTTGTAGAGATCCTGCTTACGCCGCGGCAATTCCGCCACCGGCGCCGCATTGAACCCGCGCTCGATGAACCAGTGCGCGGTGCGCGTCGTCAACACGAAAAGCCGCTTCACCTTACGCTGCTTCGCGCGTACTTCAATCGCTTCCAGGAGACGCTCGCCCGCACCGGCGCGCCGGTGATCCGGATGCACGGCGAGACCGGCGAGTTCCGCCATACCATCGTCGTATTGGTAAAGCGCGGCACAGCCAATAATCGCGCGATCGTGCTCGAGCACAAAGAAGCGTTCGATTTCCATTTCCAGGAGATCGCGACCGCGTTTGACCAGCGTGCCGTCGACTTCGAGCGGTTCGAGCAGCCGCAGCACACCACCGATATCCTCGATGCGCGCCGGGCGCAGTTTTTCGAGCGGGTCCTGTGTCAGCATGGTGCCGACGCCGCGACGCGTAAAGAGTTCAAGCAGCAGGGCGCCGTCGGCGTGACGCGAAATCAGGTGGGCGCGCTTGACGCCGGCGCGGCAAGCACTCACTGCGCGCGGCAAATACAGCGTCACGTCGCCCG
>JAYVME010000519.1:0-7108 GCA_043759115.1 Betaproteobacteria bacterium
GCTTGCCAATGCCTGGCTCGAGCTTCACAAACTGGCCCTTATTCGCCTCGAGCAGAAAATTACCCGACAGTGTCGGGTAGTCGAGTTCGCTCGGATTGCCCGCCCACGACAACGGTCCTTCAAGCTTGGCAGTGCCGCGCCTGATGCCTTCGGGATAGCCAAGACGAACCAGCAGCTTGCCGATATCGATGACGTCGAGCTTGACGCTGACCATGGTGCGCGGCTGCGTCAGCCAGCCCTGCCACACGCCTTCGACGTTGAGCGTCGCGTCCGCATTGGTGACGCGCAGCCGTTCGAGTTTCCAGTCGCGCCCGTCGGGAACCGCGCTAACCTCGAGCTTGCCGAGGCTCACCTGCCGGATCTGGAAGTTTTCAGCCACAATATCCAGCGCCGGCAACTCGAGCAGTGGCTCTTTTTCAGTCACCGGCAGCACGCGATCCGGTGTCGCCGCCGGAATAACCAGGTTTTTCATGCGCGCCGTAACTTTTCCCTTGCCTTGCGACCGCCACGTCAATTCGCCGACCAGTTCGCGTCCGATCAGCGTGGTCTGCCACACGCCCGCCTGCGCGCTGCCGCTGATGGCAAGTTCGTTGAAGCGGCGGCCGAGCACATCCAAGGCGCCGAATTTTACGTCCAGTCCCGCGAGCTGCGTTCGCGCCCCGTCACCGGCGCTCGTTTTAAGCAATGCCAGCCACAGGTCAAGGTCGAGACTCTTCAGCCCGCCGTTGATCCAAAGCCCCTTGCGCTCGGGCTCCACTGCGCCGCCGCCCAGGCTGATCGTGCCGCGCTCGATGACGGACTCGCCGCCCTCCTTGCGCCGTTGCAGTTGCGCGGACACGACATTACCGAGCGTAAGGATGATACGGTCCTGCTGCGCGCCCGTGACCAGCCGCTCGAGTTTCAACAGCATGCTGTCGGCCGCGCTCTTGGCGAGCGGCGCCGGCAGGTCCGAAACGATGCCCTGCAACGCCGATTCAAACACGATATCGGCAAGTCGCTTGCGCAGCATGATCGTGGATTTCCAATCCGTCGAACCGCGCAAGGCTTGGGCAAACGGTGAACTGGTGGAGTGGCGAAAATTGTCCATATTGACGCGCCCGGCGAGGTTCAGGCGCACGCCACCCTCGCGTTGGGTGCCGCCGGTCAGCGTCGCCGGCCCGCCCAATATCGTCATCGTCGCCGCCGGCACGCGCACGCTGTTTTCGGTGAACTCCATCCGCGCATTGACCTGCTCGAAGGGGAAACCGATCTCGTCGCTCTCGAGCTTGTTGTTGAGAAACTGGTAACTTCCCGCGACCTTGGTCTCCTTGATATTGTTGACCGGAATACCGAGCTTCAACGCAAGCTTGCCGCGTCCTTCCGCGCGCACGTTCTCGGAAAAGCGGTCGGTCATTTCCAGGATCGGACTTTGCTGGATAAAAGCCAGAAATTCGCTGGCCGCCCCGTCCACCTCGCCGTTTACCGCCAGCATGCGGTCCGGCGTAAACATGTCCGGGATTTCCGCGCGCACGCGCGCGAGCCTCGCGCCCAGAATCGACGCATCGCGCACGAGCACATCCATGCGCCGGCCGCGGAAAGTAAGCTCGCCTACCATATTGTCGATTTTGGGCCAGCCATTGGCGTAATCCAGCATGCCATCGGTCACGCGCGCGGTTACCTGGAACAAGCCGCCCTTGCCTTCGGGGAACGGAAAATCATTCAGATTGCCCTTCAACCTGAGCTTCACATCATTCGAAGTACCGCCCACAAACGCGTTTTCCATCCACTGGCGGCCGCGCTCGCCGATGCGTAGCGGAATATAGCGGCCGATACTGCGCGCATCGGCCCGCGTGGCGTTACCCGTCAGATCGATCACACCGCGGCCATCGGCGGCAGTTTGATAGACCCCTGAAACACTACCGGCGATATCCCGGTTGGCAAACGAAATATCGTTAAGCCGGATTTCGTATTGTTCGCCGTTGCGCTGCCAGCCGGCCTGTGCGGTGAGCGTGTCGAACGCGAGCTTCTCGCGAAACACGAGCGGCAGTTCGACCGCCGCATTCTGGGTGCTCAGAAAGAGAGTGCCGCCGCGCTCGGTCCCGTCGATACGCCCGCTGACGCCGGCAAACCCCGGCAACCGGCCCGCCGGGTTCAATCCGAGATTGAGAAATCGGGCCTTGACGCTATATTGCCGCGGCTGCGGCCACTGGCCGGTCCACTTTATTGCCACGTCATAAAAACTGCCGTGCGGTGCGTAGATCTCGATCTCCTTGCGCAACTCCGGTTCGAACGGCAGATGATCGGCGAGCGCCACCAGCGGCTCGACGTCGATCCCCGTGGCCTGCAGTTCGCCGCGCGCCGGTCGCGCATTGCTCGCGCGATGATAGCGCAGGAGAAAATCGGTCGGCTGGAGCGTGAGTTCGTGCGTCGACAAGCCAAGCTGGGTAGTTGACACCTCGAAACCATCGTCGAGCAGCTTCCATCCCACGCGGCCCTTGAGGGCGTCGATGCCGAGTTCGGGCACGTCCTTGCCAAGACGCGTCTTGACCTGCGACAACTGCACGTCGGCCGTGAGGTCAGCCAGCTCGCCGTTTTTAAGGCCGAGCCAAGCACGCACGGCGCCCGCGCCGTGCGGAAAATAAACCGGGAACGACACCCATGCGCGCCAGGCGGCGATGTCCGTGTAATCGAGTTGCGCGAATAGTTGTCCGTTCCATTGCGCGAGATCGGTCACCGTTCTGCCGGTGAAATCGCCGCGCACATCGAGCGGGGTGGCGAGCGACTCGGGCGGCACTGCACGCAGCCCGAAACGATGATGCCGGCCGTCGTTCTGAATGCGAAAATCAACGTGCTGCAGCGCCAGCTTCGGTGCGCCGCGCATCTCGTCGTGCCACGTAATCGCGGCATCGCGAACCCCGATTTCCTCCTGCCGCAACAACCAGTCCGACAAACCGCCGCCGTCGGCATGGTCGTTCAATTCGATGCCGGCGACCGATAAGACGCCGCGCGAATTACGGTTGATATTGAGATCCGGACGCTCGATCTCGACCGAATCGAAACGCGGCTCCCAGTAAATGAGTGACCACCACGACAACGTGCTGTCGACGCGCGCGAGTTTGAGCGCCGGCAGACCGGCACGGTCGTAAACGACGAGGTCGCCCAGCGTCAGTTGAAGATTGAACCCGCTCCAGCGGCCGTCAAGCCGGCCGATCGTAATGCGCTGTTTGATTGCCTCGCTCAGTTCGCGCGCGATCGGTTCGCGGTAGTTCTCCATGTTCGGCAGCACCCAGTAGCGCACAGCGACGATCGTCAACGCGAAGACGAACGCGCACGCCAGTACCGCCCACGTTATCGCGCGATAAACCCAGAGCGTGCTGACATGCAGCCACTTAAAAATGGAAATAGCGGGCATGATTGGAGTGAAAAGTCATAGAATACCGGCAACATAATGATTTCTAAATCAATTGTAACCCGAACGACATGCCTGCACCTAACGCGCGCGCGCCTGTTGATGCCGGCACGCTGATCCGCCAGGCAACCGGGGTTTCGCGCTTTGCGCGGCGCTTGCTGGCGGTGGAACCGGATCTGCTGACCGCAAAGAGCCTGACCTCGCCGTTCAGCGCCGAAGAAATGCGCGCGCGGCTCGCCGCCGCGGACTGCCGCGACGATGCCGCCCTGATGCGCGCCTTGCGCGACCTGCGCAAACGCGTGATGCTGCGCATCATCGTGCGCGACCTCGGCCAGCTCGCAACGCTCGACGAAGTCATGGCCACGGTGACCGCACTCGCCGATATCGCCATCGCAACCGCAACCGCCCATCTGGAGCGCCAGTTTGCGCTGGTATACGGCGCACCGACCTCTCCCGACAGCGGTCTTGCGCAAAGATTGCATGTGGTCGGCATGGGCAAGCTCGGCGGGGCCGAACTCAATGTATCGTCCGACATTGATCTCGTCTTCGTCTACCCCGAAGACGGTGAAACCCGCGGCCCGCGCGTCCTGAGCAATCACGAATTCTTCATACGCTTCGCGCGCCGGCTGATCGCGCTACTGAACGAAATGACCGCCGACGGCTTCGTGTTCCGCGTCGACATGCGGCTGCGGCCGCTCGGCAGCGACGGGCCGCTCGCCGTCAGCTTCGGCATGCTCGAGAACTATTTCATTACGCAGGGCCGCGAGTGGGAACGCTATGCCTGGATCAAGGCGCGCGTCGTGTGCGGCGACCGCGCGCAGGAACTCACCGATCTGGTGCGGCCATTCGTGTTTCGCCGCCATCTTGACTACAGTGCGTTCGAATCGATGCGCGGGCTGCATCGCGAAGTGCGGCGCGAGGTCGAGCGCCGCGACATTCTGGACAATATCAAGCTCGGGCCCGGCGGCATCCGTGAAATTGAATTCATCGCGCAACTGTTTCAGCTCGTGCGCGGGGGGCACGATGCCCTGTTGCGCCAGGCGCCCACGCTCGCGGTGCTGCCGCTGCTTGCCGCGCGCAACCTGCTGCCGGCGGACGCGGTGCAGGAGCTCACCGACGCGTACGTGTTCCTGCGCAATCTCGAACACCGGTTGCAATACCTCGACGACAGGCAAACGCAGACGTTGCCGACCGCCGGGGACGACCAGACGCTGATCGCGGCGGCGATGCGCTATCCCGACTACGGCCAATTTCGCGCGCAACTCGATCTTCACCGCCAGCACGTGACACACCAATTCGAGAGCATCTTTACGACACCCGAGAACGCTGCGCATCCGCTCGCCGCGCTGTGGCATGGCGACGGACCGGACAATCCACTCGCACTGCTGCGCCGGCTCGGCTACCTCGATGCGCAGCGCGCACTCGAGCGGATCAGCGCGTTGCGCAACAGCAGCCACGTGCGTCACATGCCGCAGGCCAGCCAGACGCGCATGGAACTCCTGGTACCGCTGGTCATCGACGCCGTGGCCAGGCTGCCGAATCCGAATGCGACGCTGGAACGCATGCTGACGTTGCTCGAAAGCATCAGCCGGCGCGAGGCCTATCTCGCGCTACTCCTGCAGTATCCGCAAACCATCGAGCGCGGCGCCCGTCTGGCCAGCGCCAGCCCGTGGGCCGCGGAGTATCTCGCGCGCTATCCGATTCTGCTCGATGAATTGCTGGACACGCGCACGCTCCACGCGCCGCCCGTGTGGGCGCAATTAAAGGCGTCGCTGCGCAGCCGGCTGGATGAGGCGGCGGCGGACAACGAGCGCCAGATGGATGTGTTACGCCACTTCAAGCACGCCCAGACCCTGCATTTACTCGCGCAGGATCTCGCCGGCGAACTGCCGCTGGAAAAATTGTCCGATCACCTCTCCGATCTCGCCGACCTCATCCTGTCGGAAGTACTGCGCATTACCTGGCGCGGAGTGCGCACGCGGCATTGCGATGAGCCGCGCTTCGCCATCATTGCGTATGGCAAGCTTGGCGGCAAGGAACTCGGTTACGCATCCGATCTGGATCTGATTTTTCTCTACCGGGACGCGGCGCCCGAAGCAGCTGAAAACTATGCGCGGCTCGCGCAGCGCATCAACCACTGGATGACGAGCATGACGCCGGCGGGCGTGCTATACGAAACCGACCTGCGTCTGCGCCCGGACGGCGCCAGTGGAATGCTGGTCAGCCCGCTCGACGGATTTGCGGATTATCAGCGCACCCACGCGTGGGTATGGGAGCATCAGGCGCTGACACGCGCGCGTTGCGTCGCCGGCGACGCCGGCATTGCCTCGAGCTTCGAAATTATTCGCAGCGAGATGCTGCGTCGACCGCGTGAGCTGACGGCGTTGCGCGACGAGGTGGTTGCCATGCGCGGGAAGATGCTGGCGGCGCATCCCAACCCGAGCGGCCGCTTCGACATCAAGCATGACCACGGCGGGCTGATAGACGTCGAATTCATCGTGCAATACCTGGTGCTGGGATATTCCGGCCGGCATCCGGCACTCGTCGGCAACATCGGCAACCTCGCACTGCTCAGGCTTACGGCGCGCCTCGGGTTGATCGGTGAGAGCGAATCGCTCGCGGTGCACGACGCCTACCGGCGCTTTCGGCAGCTGCAGCATGCCCTGCGCCTGCAGGGCGACAAATACGCGCGCGTCGAGGCCGGCACGCTGGCGCGGGAAATTGCCGCGGTCAAAAAGTTGTGGTCCGGCGTGCTGGGGGCGGCGCCCCCTGCGTAACAAAGGAAGCTCCGATTAAGGATTTCACCGAATCAAAGCTTCCTCTGAAGTGGGGGATATACAAGGGGGCGTAGCCCCCTTGTTCAGAGACTCCGTAAACGGTATTACGCGACTTCCGCGCGGACGGCGGCGGACGGCGGCAATCGCGCAATCAGCCGATACGAGGTCAGCTGGCGCTGGCCCTTGACGGTCAGCGGTTCGGGTCCCTCGAACTGATAGAGTCCGCGTAACCGGCGATAGGTCGTGACGTCGACCAATATACCGCCCGTCGTCGCCTCCGACGTGAGCCGGCTCGCGATGTTGACGGTATTGCCCCACAGGTCGTAGATGAATTTCTTGACGCCGATCACGCCGGCCACCACCGGACCGCTGCCGATGCCGATGTGTATGCCGATAGACTCGCCGTTGCGGGTCTTGCGCTCGCCGATTTTATCGCGCACGTCGAGCGCCATGTTGATGATCGCGTCCGTATACTGGGCATCGTGGTCAAGCAGGCCGCCGGCGACCATGTAGGCATCGCCGATCGTCTTGATTTTTTCCAGGTGGTATTTCTCGGCGAGTCCGTCAAACCAGGAAAATACTTCGTTCAGCAGCGCGACCATTTCGCGCGGCGGCAGTTCCTCGGACAAACGCGTGAAGTCGGTCAGATCGGCGAACATGACGGTGCAATCGGCGAGTCCGTCGGCAATGACGCTGGAATCGCGCTTCAGGCGCTCCGCGATATGTCCCGGCAACACGTTGAGCAGCAGCCGCTCCGAGCGTTCCTGCTCAAGCCGCAACAGGCTGTGCTGCTGATCGAGTGCCTTCTTCAAGCGATCCTTCTGGCGCACGAAGTACACCACCAAGAGATAGACAATGGTCGACATCGCGGCAAAATTGAGCACAAAAAACACGGCGATGGTCTGCAGCGGCAACCCCGTGGACTTCTCCGTCCCGTAAGCGA